>NZ_JAIDKI010000207.1 GCF_029051885.1 Muribaculum sp. | reverse complement strand
CAGAGCTGTATCAGCCACCGCATCCAAAGCCCCCGACCTCCACTCCCTGGCTAATTTGATTCGCGCCAATAATGGAGCATACGATATTGCCCCCGGATTCGGATTGTACACCGACATGAATGCAATCCGCACATTTGAGGACCTCGACAACACCCACTCTCTGTATGTCGACCAATGGGACTGGGAGAAAACAATCTCGCCCAAGGATCGCAATCTCAATTATCTGAAAGACACCGTAACAAAAATTTACGATGTAGTACGGCTTATTGAAGACCGCATATACCGTCAGTTCCCCCATATCACCCCAGTACTTCCTGAAGAACTGACATTCATCCACACCGAAGAGCTGCTGCAGCGCTATCCCGACTTGACTCCACGCCAACGCGAGGACGCAGCCGCCAAAGAATACGGAGCTATATTCCTGATTGGTATCGGAAACGAACTGAGCAACGGCGAGCCTCACGACGGAAGAGCTCCGGATTATGACGACTGGATTACACCTAACTCCGATGGTTATACCGGACTGAACGGAGATCTCATACTCTGGAATCCGGTACTTGAAACGTCATTTGAACTCTCTTCGATGGGTATACGCGTAAGTCCGGAGTCACTTCGTGAGCAACTTGAAAAGCGCGGATGTTCCGACCGTAGCAAGCTCCGTTTCCATCAGGCCCTCCTTGACGGACAGCTCCCCTACTCTATAGGTGGAGGCATCGGCCAAAGCCGGCTCTGTATGTTCATCCTGCAGAAAGCGCATATCGGAGAAGTACAGGCATCAATCTGGCCACAGCCACAGATCGACGCATGCAAAGACGCCGGCATCAATCTGCTTTGACAACTCTTATTTCTCAGCTTGTCACAAGTCATAGGCATGTATCAGTGGCGACATCCCTGCATGCACCACAAATATGACAAATTACTATATAGAAAAAGTATTCCAAAAAAATCGGGACCTCTACTTATCGTCCCGTCACAACAGCCATGCGTGAGCATCGCTCCACATCAAATATAATTACTTGTTGTTATCTATCCACCACATCTGTCACTCAGTCAAATACATATTGCAGACTGACAAAGCGCGGCGCAGCATCCACACTATTGATGCTACGCCGCACTTGTATATCAGATATCTATACCTCGTCGAGTATCCGCTTATATAGACTTTCAGTCACATTTCTTGGCGTTCCACACACACAGAGTAAGCAGAACAGATAACATGGCGGCACCTATCCAGAAATATCCCACGCTGGTAAAATCATATACACAGCCGCTTTCCGTCAGCGTCTTGTTGTTCTCAATAAGCACACCGTTCATAATATCCTGAAGCGCCGCTCCTATATACGATGCTATCCCTACTACTCCCAAAGCCGCCCCGGAGGCTTTTTTAGGAGCTATATCCACAGCCATAAGACCGCCGAGGAAGCATATCAACACACCGATACCAAGTCCGAACATTATCATCGACAAAACATCGACCCAGAAATGGCGCCCGGGAATCAGAAGGAACATTGACAATGCAACCACATTAAGGATACCGAATATCAAAGCCGGCACATTTCTGCTACCTCTGAAAAAACGGTCAGAAATCAATCCTGAAAATACCGTGCCGACAATACCGCAGACTGAACTAATGGATATTATAAAACTTGCATCTATTGTATCATAACCCTTCTCGGCCTGCAAGAAAAACACGCCCCAGCTGTTTACTGCATATCGGCTTATATACATGAATGCACTTGCAAAAGCTAAAATCCATATAGCAGGCATACGCAATACCATCTTCTGCGCCGAATTGAAATCCTCACAACCCTCATCTTTGGCCTTTATGTCGTTCTCAACCGGTGCATATCCCTGGCTCTCGGGGGTATCATAGACAAATGCTGCAATCACAACGGCTCCAATCAGTCCGATTACTCCGGCTCCAACAAAGCCATAACGCCATCCCATAGCGCTGACGACAGAAGCGACCACAATAAATGTAAACGCCTCACCAATATTATGGCTTGCCGACCAGAATCCATAAAATGACCCGCGATTTTTTGCCGGAAACCATCGGGACAGCGATACCACACACGGAGCAGCCCCCATTGACTGTACCCAGCCATTGATACCCCAGAGTATCATAAACAGCACAAACGAACCGGTAAAACCGAGGCATATATTGACAATCGCCGACACCAACAGGCCTGTCGACATAAATCTGCATATATTGCTTCTGTCAGCTAAGAAACCGTTGCAAAACTTACCTACAGCATAAGTAAAGAATAGTACCGACCCGATTATGCCAAGCTCAATTTCCGAAAAGATCCCTTCGTCGACAATCGGCTTCTTTACGACATTCAGGCTCAGACGACACACATAATACAGCCCATAGCCAAGTGTCGCCGACAGAAACGTAGACCATTGCAGACGTTTAAAGCGGTTGTCATGCCTTGATACAGCCTCGGATTCAGGCGCGCTAATACGGTAGAAATCTATAATTTTCTTAAACATATCCTTCCACAGCATTATTCATGCAATCCCTTTTCCCGCAAATACTCAAGCAACATACCGGGCCGGTCGGTCTGTATCAACCGGGCGCCGCACCCGATTATCCATCCCCAGCTTTGATCCGGTTCGCCAAGCTCCACGGCACGGTCATCATGATGACCGCCACACAACTCCGGCCACAGAGTATTGATAAAAATTTTTCCTCCGCTTTTCCTTATATTTTCTATGTGCGACATCACATCATTGTCAACGCTATCAAACACCAACTCATAAAACTCCGGAGCATAATTGCGCTGGTAACCGGCTATAATATCTCCGGCTTTCTCTGACCACAGTTTCACGACAGGCATAAACTTCATATTCTCCAGAGCAGCAGGTTTTTCAGTACGAACCACATCGTAGGCCTTCTCCGACTTGATTATACACTGATTCAGTGTGCCCGTCTTTTTCAGAACATCATATACTTCGTCAAAGTAATCATAGCCCTTGTCAATATTCACAAGTATACGTCCTTTGGCTATCAACATAGCCTCCTCAAGTGTAGGCACCTTGTGCTGGGTTTTGTGTCCTGCACCATTTCTCAGCCACAGTTCTTTGATTTCGCTCAGTGTATAGTCCTGAGGGAGTCCTTTACCGGTGGTAGTGCGGTCGATAAGTTTGTCATGCATCAGTATCAGATGACCGTCCTTTGTCTTTTTAAGATCGATTTCCACCATATCCACACCCATATCTATGCAGTTCTGTATTGCCTGCAAAGAATTCTCAGGAGCATTGCGCCAGTCGCCACGGTGTGACACTACAAATACTTTTTCTGACTTATCATCGCTGAGAGCGGCCATCAGGCTGTCAGCCCTTGACTGTGCCGACACAAAATTAACCACTCCACAAAACAACAGTATTATTGATATCAAATGTCTTTTCATCTTTATTTTTTTAAAAACAAGGGGAACCTTATTCAATAAAGCTCCCCCCGATATGATTACGTTATAGATTACTTATCGGAATAGCCCGGATTCTGATAGAAGTTAGGACACAACTCCATTTCCGATTTTGGTATCGGGTAAAGATAGTCGTCCTTGGTAATATTCATCCCTACTTTCGCCATAGCTTCCTCCGCTGTATTCGTTCTTATAAGATCGAACCACCGATGCATCTCCAGAGGGAATTCAAGGCGACGTTCATGCAGCACTGCCTTACGGAAAGCATCCTGACTCGTTAAATCGGTCGACAGGTACAGTGTCGCGCCGCTTCTGTCGCGCACCATATTGAGATACTCCAGAGCCTTGCTCGTCGACGAGGCATCAAACCTGACTTCATTCAGCGCCTCGGCATACATAAGCAGCACATCTGCATAACGGAGAATTGCCTGGTCATAACCTACATTCTTTGTAGTAGGGTCATATGTGTCATAGAATTTGACAAACGGTGTAGTCGTTTTATCAATAACGACAGGCTCAAGCAGTCCCTTACGTGCATCGTCGTCATCATATCCATTCTTTAGATTGGCATCCAGGAACGATGCATTGCCGAAATACTGATTGAAACCATGCCCCTCACCAACAATGGACTTAGAGTAATGAACTACAAACATCAGCTCTTCATTAAGTTTATTCTCTACCTTAAAGACATCGGCCACATCTGGAAGAAGTCCATATACTCCGGAATACTCCGCCGACAAAAGTCGTTCGATTATTGTCACACAATCGCCCCATCTTGCCTGAGTAAGGTACACCTTAGCCAGCATACCCAACGCGGCGCCGGATGTAGCACGTCCTCTTTCTGAATCCGAATACCGCATCGGCAGCAATGTTGAAGCAGCCTTAAAATCCTCCTCGATAAAGCCATATACACTGCTTACATCATCGCGCGAACTTGCAATCGACTGCGCTACGGTAATCTGAGTGCGCACAATAGGCACAGCGCCATAGAAACGCACGAGGTTGAAATACATCAGACCTCTCAGAAACCTCGCCTCCCCCTCATAACGCTGTCTGAGTGAAGCATTAGTGCATACTCCTATGTTATCGAGTACCGCATTACAACGCATAATGGCATTATAGCTATACTGCCACATAGAAGTAATAGCGGCATTGTCGGCTCCGGCTGCAAACTTATCGATATTATAATCGCGACCGGCATTACCGCCCGGATTCTGGTCCTCGATATTATCCGAACGGGTCTCGGTCATGGTAATCATAAAATCGCGATAGAGCTGCGATGCCTGCAACGTTGCATAACACGCATTGACAGCATTCTCGATATCGCTGTCTGACTTATAGAAATTGGCAGCCGAGGCCACTGACTGCGGACGTTCATCAAGGAAATCATCACATGACGTCACAAACAGTCCGGCAGCAATAGTAAGTATATATATTATTTTTCTG
>NZ_JAIDKI010000206.1 GCF_029051885.1 Muribaculum sp. | reverse complement strand
ACTCCTTCGTCACATGTCGAAAATCGACTCAAGCTATACGACCCTGGCGGCAACATTTATTATTAAACAAGCTCTTAACAAGCTCTAAAACACACGGAAGGCTGCCCCGCAATGGAGCAGCCTTCCGCTATTTTATAGTTGCTGATAGCGTTTCAGCCAATGCCTCTGCTTATTAAGCCTGGGGCATCTTGGTGCGCTTGCCGTAGCCGTAAGCTGCGTCTTCGCCGAGTTCTTCCTGGATACGGAGGAGCTGGTTGTACTTGGCCATACGGTCGCTGCGGCTTGCAGAACCGGTCTTAATCTGTCCGGCGTTGGTAGCAACGGCGATATCGGCGATGGTAGCGTCCTCAGTCTCGCCTGAACGGTGAGAGATGACAGCGGTGTAACCATTGCGCTGAGCGAGCTCAACGGCACGGAGGGTCTCGGTAAGAGAGCCGATCTGGTTAACCTTAACAAGGATAGAGTTGGCGCAGCCGAGCTCGATACCCTTTTCAAGATACTTAACGTTGGTAACGAACAGGTCGTCGCCTACGAGCTGGCAACGGTTGCCGATAAGATCGGTAAGGATCTTCCAGCCTTCCCAGTCGCCTTCGGCCATACCGTCCTCGATTGAGTCGATGGGGTAAGTCTCAACGAGAGTCTTGAGGTATTCAGCCTGCTGCTGTGAGGTGTATTTGGGAGCGCCTTCGCCCTGCTTCCAGGTATAGTCGTAGAGACCATCCTTGAAGAACTCGGAAGACGCGCAGTCGAGACCGATTGTAACGTCCTTTCCGGGAACGTAGCCGGCAGCCTCGATAGCCTTGATGATTACGTTGAGGGCATCCTCAGTACCGTCGAGTGCGGGAGCGAAACCACCCTCGTCACCTACGGCTGTAGAGAGACCGCGGTCGTGGAGCACCTTCTTGAGGTTGTGGAATACCTCGGTACCCATACGGATACCTTCCTTGAAGCAGCATGCGCCGATAGGACGGATCATGAACTCCTGGAAGCAGATGGGAGCGTCAGAGTGTGCGCCACCGTTGATGATGTTCATCATGGGCACGGGGAGGCAGTATGTGTTGCAGCCACCGATATATTTGTAGAGGGGAAGATCGAGATAGTCGGCAGCAGCCTTGGCAACGGCGAGAGATACGCCGAGGATGGCGTTGGCTCCGAGGTTGCTCTTGGTTTCGGTGCCGTCGAGGGCGAGCATTGTCTCGTCGATACGGATCTGGTCAAGAGCCGACATACCTACGAGGGCGGCAGCGATGGGGCCGTTTACATTGGCTACAGCCTTGGTCACACCCTTGCCCATATAGCGGTTTTTGTCGCCGTCGCGAAGCTCAAGAGCCTCGTTTACGCCGGTAGATGCACCGGAGGGTACTGATGCACGGCCGCGGGCGCCTGATTCGAGGATTACGTCTACTTCGACAGTGGGGTTGCCACGTGAGTCGAGCACTTCACGTCCGATGATTTTTTCAATTTTCATAATTGGTGGTTTTAATTATATATGAGAGAATAAGATTTTGGTCATTTAGCCGGACACAAAGATACGAATTTTTCAAATGATTCTTACGGCTTTAGCAAACTTTTAAAAATTTTATACGAAAGAAAAATGTCCGGCTCCGCCGTCGCCGGGGAGTCGGACATTTTGTATTATGACGCTAAGGCGCGGGAGTATATTACTCTGCTGCCTCTTCAGCCTTGGGAGCCTCTGCTGCGGGAGCTTCAACAGCTTTCTCAGCGGAGCCCTTGCGGCTGCGGCGTGTACGGCCGGTCTTCTTGGCGCCGGGCTGCTTCATCATGTTTTCGTTGTAGTCAACGAGTTCGATAAAGCATGTCTTGGCATTGTCACCAAGACGGTTGCCGGTCTTGATGATGCGTGTGTAGCCGCCGTTGCGGTCAGCAATCTTCTGGGCGATTTCGCGGAAGAGCTCGGTGACGGCATTTTTGTTCTGAAGGTGTGAGAACACCAGACGACGGTTGGGGGTGTTGTCCTCCTTGGCGCGGTTGATGAGGGGCTCGGCATACATGCGGAGGGCTTTAGCCTTGGCAAGCGTAGTGAAGATGCGCTTGTGCATGATGAGCGAGATAGTCATATTGGCGAGCAGCGCGTCGCGGTGAGCCTTCTTGCGACCGAGGTGGTTGAAGGATTTATTATGTCTCATCGTTTAATTATTCTTTGTCTAATTTGTATTTTGAAATATCCATGCCGAACGACAGGTTGAGGCTTGCAAGCAGCTCGTCGAGCTCTGTGAGCGACTTTTTGCCAAAGTTGCGGAACTTCAGCAGGTCGGTCTTGTTGAACACGACAAGCTCTCCAAGAGTCTCCACTTCGGCTGTCTTCAGACAGTTGAGAGCGCGTACCGAGAGATCCATGTCGGTGAGCTTCGACTTGAGAAGCTGGCGCATGCGCAGTACTTCTTCGTCAAACTCCTCGTTGTTGTCGGTCTCGGTGGTCTCGAGGGTAATCTTCTCGTCGGAGAAGAGCATGAAGTGGTAGATGAGAATCTTGGCAGCTTCCTTAAGCGCGTCCTTGGGAAGGATTGAGCCGTTGGTGGTAATCTCGATTATGAGTGTCTCGTAGTCAGTTTTCTGGTCTACGCGGAAGTTCTCTACGGTATACTTCACATTCTTGATGGGAGTATAGATAGAGTCGATTGCAATCACATCGATAGCGTCGCCGGGAGTTGCGTTCTCTTCGGCGGGCACCCAGCCGCGGCCCTTGTTGATGGTAAGCTCGAGCTGAAAACTTGCATCGGGATCCAAATGACAAATGACCTGGTCGGGATTGAGAACCTCAAATCCTGTGAGTACCTTGCCAATGTCACCGGCCTTGAACACCTCCTGCCCTGACACGGTGATTGTAGCCTTTTCGTCCTCGACATCCTCTACGGTCTGCTTCAGGTCGACCTTCTTGAGGTTGAGGATGATGTTGGTCACGTCCTCCTTTACTCCGGGAATTGTGTCGAATTCGTGCTTTACGCCATCGATGCGGATCGAGGATATGGCATAGCCCTCGAGAGAGCTCAGGAGAATGCGGCGGAGCGCATTGCCCACGGTGATACCATAACCGGGCTCCAATGGCTTGAACTCAAACTTACCGAAGTGGTTGTCGGCTTCCAACATGACAACTTTGTCAGGTTTCTGAAATGCTAAAATAGCCATGGATCTATTGTTTGGAATGATTACTTAGAATACAACTCGACGATAAGCTGTTCCTTGATGTTTTCGGGGATGTCCTCACGGGTGGGAACATGGAGGAGCTTGCCGGCCTTGAGTGATTCGTCCCACTCGAGCCAGGGATACTTGCTGTGGTTGAATCCGGCCAGTGCGTCGGCGATAACCTCAAGTGACTTGCTGCGCTCGCGTACACCTACAACGTCGCCGGGCTTTACTTCGTAAGAGGCGATGTTTACAACGCCACCGTTTACGGTGATGTGACGATGGAGTACGAGCTGACGGGCTGCCGCACGTGTGGGAGCGATGCCCAGACGGTATACGACATTGTCGAGACGTGACTCGAGGAGCTGGAGCAGAATCTCACCGGTGATACCTTTCTTGCGGGCGGCCTTGTTGAAGAGGTTGTGGAACTGCTTCTCAAGTACACCATAGGTATATTTGGCTTTCTGCTTTTCACGAAGCTGCACGCCGTACTCGCTGCTCTTGCGACGCTTGTTTACGCCATGCTGGCCCGGGGGGTAGTTCTTTTTCGAGAGAACTTTGTCTGCACCGAAAATAGGCTCACCGAATTTGCGGGCGATTCTTGTTTTTGGTCCGGTATATCTTGCCATTTTGTTTAGTCAGAAATTGATGGAAAGGGAGTGTGGGTTACGTCCGATGTGCATGGTAGTGCAGCCGCGACTGCAGAGAGGTGATAAAAAATGCAGTCCATTCACGTCCCACGCCATGTCGGCGTAGCGGAGTCCCTTAGTTGGATAAAATGTAAGTGAAAGTAGAGTTCAGTCCTGATTGCTTATACACGACGGCGCTTGGGAGGACGGCAACCGTTGTGGGGCAGCGGGGTAACGTCGATAATCTCGGTTACTTCGATGCCTGCACCGTGGATGGTGCGGATTGCAGACTCACGACCGTTGCCGGGACCCTTTACATAAGCCTTTACTTTGCGGAGGCCAAGGTCATAAGCAACCTTTGCACAATCCTGTGCTGCCATCTGGGCGGCATAGGGAGTATTCTTTTTTGAGCCACGGAAGCCCATCTTACCTGCGCTTGACCATGAGATAACCTGTCCTTCGGAATTGGCTAAGCACACGATAATGTTGTTGAAAGATGAGTGAACATGAAGCTGACCGTTGGCGTCAACCTTAACGTTTCTCTTCTTTGCTGCGACTGTCTTTTTTGCCATACTATTCTATTATTTTGTAGCTTTCTTCTTGTTGGCAACGGTCTTCTTGCGACCCTTGCGTGTACGGGCGTTGTTCTTGGTGCTCTGACCGCGCACGGGGAGGCCGTTGCGGTGACGGATGCCACGGTAGCAACCGATGTCCATGAGACGCTTGATGTTGAGCTGGATTTCGCTGCGGAGGTCACCCTCTACTTTGTAGTCGCTGCCGATGACTTCGCGAACGGCTGCGGCCTGGGCGTCGGTCCAGTCCATTACTTTGATATTACCATCAACTCCGGCCTTCTCCAAGATCGACTTGGCGGCGCTGCGTCCGATGCCGAAGATATAAGTCAAGGCGATTTCACCTCTTTTGTTCTGGGGGAGGTCAACTCCCACGATTCTAACTGCCATATTAATTGACTAAATTTTCTGCAAAGTTACAAAATTTATCCCTGACGCTGCTTGTACTTCGGATTTTTCTTGTTGATTACGTACAGACGTCCTTTGCGGCGCACGATTTTGCTGTCGGGAGTGCGCTTTTTGATTGATGCTCTAACTTTCATTTTATTTTGATTGTTTTATTTGTATCGGAATGCTATTCTGCCTTTCGACAGATCGTAGGGCGACATCTCGACCCTTACCTTGTCGCCGGGGAGGATGCGGATGTAGTGCATGCGCATCTTTCCGGAGATGTGGGCGGTGATTTCGTGGCCGTTCTCGAGCTCTACGCGGAACATTGCGTTGCTGAGGGCCTCGACGATGGTGCCGTCCTGTTCGATTGCAGACTGTTTTGCCATAAGTAAATATTAAATAAATCTCTCTTTAAGCACTTCTTTGATATAGTCGAACGTGGTAAGCACTTCAGTCTTGTCGTCGACAATGGCAAGGGTATGCTCGTAATGTGCGGAGGGCTGGCGGTCGCGTGTGCGGCATGTCCAGCCGTCTTTTTCAATGAGGATATTGCGCTTTCCGAGGTTGATCATCGGCTCGATGCAGAGACACATGCCGTTTTTGATAATCGGGCCGGTGCTCTTGCGTCCGTAGTTGGGCACTTCGGGGTCTTCGTGCATCTCGCGGCCTATGCCGTGTCCGCACATCTCGCGTACTACAGAGTATCCGTGGCGCTCGCAATAGGTCTGGACGGCGTTGGCGATGTCGCCTATGCGGTTGCCGACCTTGCAGGCTGCGATGCCTTTGTAGAGCGACTCTTTGGTCACTTCCATGAGGCGGCGTGTCGCGGGAGCGATTTCGCCGACGGGGAAGGTGTAGCACTGGTCGCCGTTGTATCCGTTGAGTTCGACTACGGTGTCGATGCCTACGATGTCGCCTTCGCGTAGAGTATAGTTGCTCGGGAAGCCGTGTACGACTGTCTCGTTTACCTCGATGCAGAGGGTGGCGGGAAAGCCGGCATAGCCAAGGCAGGCCGGGCGGCCGCCGTTGTCGAGCATATATTCGCGCGCAATTGTATCGAGCTTGAGTGTAGTGACGCCGGGAGTCACCCACTTGGCTACTTCACCAAGTGTGCGACTCACCAGATCACATGCTTCTCGCATTTTAGCTATCTCTTCAGGTGTCTTCAGATAGATCATTCAGTTTACTTAAAGTAGCCTTATTGCGAATATCGTTTTTACTGATTTTTACGCTTGACGCAATATTAATCAATATGCGCTGCCTGTTGTGCGGCCTTTTATCTTGCCGTCCTTCATCAGACCGTCGTAGTGGTGCATCATCAGATGCGACTCAATCTGCTGGAGTGTGTCGAGGACCACGCCTACGAGAATCAGCAGCGATGTGCCGCCGAAGAACTGGGCGAAGTTCTGGCTTACTCCGAAGAGACGCGCGAAAGCGGGCATGATTGCCACGATGCCGAGGAATATTGATCCGGGCAGGGTGATGCGCGACATAATCGAGTCGAGGTATTCCACTGTCTTCTTACCGGGCTTGACACCGGGGATGAAGCCGTTGTTGCGCTTCATGTCCTCTGCCATCTGGGCGGGACGTACGGTGATTGCGGTGTAAAAATAGGTGAAAGCTACGATGAGGATGAAGTAGGTGATATTGTAGGCCCAGCCGTTGATGTCGGAGAATGCCTGGAAGAATCCGCCCGAGGCGTCAGATGCCGACCCGAACCCTGCGAGGGTGATGGGGATGAACATGATTGCCTGTGCGAAGATGATAGGCATTACGCCGGCAGCATTGACCTTGAGGGGTATGTACTGGCGTGCGCCTCCGTACTGGCGGTTGCCCACGATGCGCTTTGCGTATTGTACGGGCACTTTGCGTGTACCCTGTACCAGAAGGACTGCGCCTACTGTCACGGCGAAGAGCAGGATGAGCTCGACCAGGAACATCACCAGACCGCCGGCGGAGCCGGTTGAGTCAGGCAGACGGCTTACAAACTCGTAGTAGAGCGACTGCGGCAGGCGGGCGATAATACCGACGAGGATTATGAAGGAGATACCGTTGCCGATACCGCGGTCGGTAATCCTCTCGCCGAGCCACATGATGAACATCGAACCTGCAGCCAGGATCACGGTGAGATAAGCCACCGTCCAGAAGCCCATGGCGGCGTGACCGCCCGCGCTGCTTACCTGCATCTGAAGATTAATCAGGTATGCGGGTCCTTGCAGAAGAAGGATGAACACGGTGAGGTAACGTGTGTACTGGTTGAGCTTCTGACGACCGCTTTCCACCTCTCGCTGCATTTTCTGGAACGAGGGGAGCACCATGCCCAGAAGCTGTATCACGATGGATGCAGTGATGTAGGGCATGATACCGAGAGCGAAAATGGATGCCTGGGAGAACGCACCACCGGAGAACATATCGAGGAGCTGCATCAGACCGCTTCCGGCGGTGAAGCTTGCAAGCGCGTCGAGGTCATCGGGATGGATACCCGGAAGCACGATATAACATCCCATTCGGTATACGAATACCAAAAGGAATGTTATAAGAAGTCGCTTGCGAAGCTCTTCGATTGTCCAAATGTTTTTTAAGGTCTGAACAAATCTCATTATCTTTATACTTTAGCGATTGAACCACCGGCGGCCTCGATAGCCTTCTGGGCAGCCTGTGAGAATGCGTTGGCTTCAACGGCGATAGCGCGTGTCACGGCACCCTTGGCGAGTATCTTGACGGGCTGTGCGCTGGAGATGAAGCCTGCGGCGCGGAGTTCTTCCAGACCGATTTTCTCAAGGTTGCGGGCAGCAGCCAGAGTCTCGAGGTCAGACAGGTTGATTGCCTTGTACTCGACACGGTTGATGTTCTTGAAGCCGAACTTGGGCAGACGGCGCTGGAGGGGCATCTGACCGCCTTCGAATCCGATCTTGGTCTTGTAGCCGGAGCGTGATTTAGCACCTTTGTGTCCGCGTGTTGATGTACCGCCCTTGCCGGAACCCGGACCACGGCCGATACGACGCTTCTTTTTGTTGGAGCCTACGGCAGGATGGATAGTATTCAGTTCCATGATTTTCTTCAATTAAAGCTTAGTAACTTCTACCAGGTGGTGTACGCGGGTTACCATGCCCATCACGCTGGGAGTGTCTTCCTTGATGACACTATGATGCATCTTCTTGAGTCCGAGCGCGTCGAGGGTGAGTTTCTGCACCTTCGGGGCGTTGATGCGGCTCTTTATCTGAGTGATTTTGATTTTAGCCATATTGTCAGTTAGGATTAGCCGTTAAACACTTTGTCGATGGATACGCCGCGGTGCTGAGCCACCTGTGCGGGGCTGCGCATTTCGCCGAGAGCCTCGATTGTGGCCTTTACAAGGTTGTGGGGGTTGGATGAACCCTTTGACTTTGCGAGCACGTCGGTGATACCTACGCTCTCAAGCACGGCACGCATAGCGCCACCGGCCTTTACACCGGTACCGTGGGATGCGGGCTTGAGGATTACGCGCGAGCCGCCGAATTTGGCATACTGCTCGTGGGGGATTGTTCCTTTGTGTACGGGAACGCGAATCAGATTCTTCTTTGCAGCCTCCACGCCTTTTGCGATAGCGGCGGTAACTTCGTTGGCTTTGCCAAGACCCCAGCCTACAATACCGTCTTCGTTGCCTACCACAACGATGGCGGCGAAGGTAAATGTGCGTCCACCTTTGGTAACTTTGGTTACGCGGTTGATGGCCACGAGGCGGTCCTTGAGTTCGAGATCGCCGGTAGATTTAACTCTATTATACTTGTAAGCCATGATTCTTTAAAATTTAAGTCCGCCTTCGCGAGCAGCGTCGGCCAATGATTTAACACGACCATGGAAGAGGTAGCCGTTGCGGTCGAAAACAACTTCTGTGATACCGGCGGCGAGAGCCTTCTCGGCAGCAGCCTTGCCTACCTTGGCGGCGATTTCAATCTTGGTGCCTTCTTCGATTCCTTTTGAGGAAGCTGACACAAGAGTCTTGCCTTCCTGGTCGTCGACGAGCTGCACGTAGATCTGCTTGTTGGAGCGGAACACTGTCATGCGGGGACGAGCAGCAGTGCCAGACACCTTCCCGCGGATGCGGGTTTTGATCTTGTTTCTTCTTTGTATCTTGGATATCATGATTCTGCCTGTTTTAATTATTTAGCACCTGCTGACTTGCCCGACTTGCGACGGATAACCTCTCCGACAAACTTGATACCCTTGCCCTTGTAAGGTTCGGGCTTGCGGAGTGAGCGGATCTTGGCACATACCTGGCCGAGAAGCTGCTTGTCGCCGCTCTCAAGGATGATGAGGGGGTTCTTGTTACGTTCGGTCTTTGCCTCTACCTTGACTTCTTTGGGAAGTTTGATGAAGATAGCGTGGGAGAAACCGAGCGAGAGCTCGAGTACCTGTCCCTCGGAAGATGCACGATAGCCTACGCCTACGAGCTCCATCTCCTTGCGGTAGCCCTGGCTTACGCCGACTACCATGTTGTGGATGAGAGCGCGGTAGAGACCGTGCTGTGCACGGTGCTCGCGGTCGTCAGAGGGGCGGGTGAGTACAACGTGTCCGTCTTCTACCTTTACGGTGAGGTCGGGATTTACTTTCTGGGAGAATTCGCCCTTGGGGCCCTTCACGGTGACGTTATCGCCGTTGACGGTGACAGTCACTCCTGCGGGTATTTCAATGGGTGCTTTACCTATTCTTGACATTGTAATTTCCTCCTATCTGATTAGTAAACATAGCAAAGCACCTCGCCACCTACTTTTTCCTCGCTGGCCTTCTTGTTGGTCATGACGCCTTTTGAGGTTGACAGGATTGCGATGCCGAGACCGTTTAATACGCGGGGCATATCTTTGTAGCCGGTGTACTGACGCAGACCCGGACGAGATACACGCTTCAGGTTTTTGATAGCGTTGACCTTGTTGACGGGGTCGTACTTGAGGGCAATCTTGATGGTGCCGGCAGGATTCTCACCTTCGATAAACTTGTAGTTGAGAATGTAACCCTGCTCGAAGAGAATCTTGGTGATCTCCTTCTTCAAGTTTGAGGCGGGAATCTCGACCACACGGTGCTGGGCCTTGATTGCGTTCCTCAATCTTGTTAAATAATCTGCTATTGGATCAGTCATTTGTAAATTGTTTTAAATTGATCCGGACGTTGTCCGAACAATATTTAATACTAATTTTGGAATGTTTCGGTTGTGTATCCTCCCGTGGATTACCAGCTTGCCTTCTTTACTCCGGGGATGAGACCTGCGGAGGCCATTTCGCGGAACTGGATACGCGAGATGCCGAACTGGCGCATGTAGCCTTTGGGACGGCCGGTTATGCTGCAGCGGTTGTGGAGGCGCACTGTAGAGGCATTCTTGGGAAGTGCCTGAAGTTTCTGTGCGGCTTCGAAAGCATCCTCGGGATTGCCGGTGTTGACAATCTTCTTAAGCTCTGCACGCTTCTGGGCATACTTGGCTACAAGTTTGGCACGCTTTACTTCGCGGGCCTTCATTGATTCTTTTGCCATATCGGAAGATTATTTTTTAGCGTTTTTGAAGGGAAGTCCGAACTCCTTGAGCAGTGCGTAGCCTTCTTCGTCGGTCTTTGCCGATGTCACGAAGGTGATGTTCATACCCTGGAGCTTGGAGATAGAGTCGATGTTGATTTCGGGGAAGATAATCTGCTCGGTGATGCCGAGGGTGTAGTTGCCACGGCCGTCGAGCTTGCTCTCGATACCCTTGAAGTCGCGGATACGGGGGAGGGCCACACGTACCAGACGCTCCAGGAATTCATACATCTTGTCGCGGCGCAGGGTCACGCGTGCGCCGATGGGGTTCTTTTTACGTACTTTGAAGTTAGAGATGTCCTTGCGCGAGAGTGTAGCCACGGCTTTCTGTCCGGTGATGGCTGTGAGCTCGTTGATAGCTGTCTCTATAATCTTCTTGTCCTGAGTTGCTTCGCCCAGACCCTGATTGATTACAATCTTTTCCAGACGGGGCACCTGCATGACTGTAGTGTAGTTGAACTCTTTCTCAAGGGCGGGGACAATGCGCTCCTTATAATCTTTATGAAGTGTTGCGTTGGCCATTATTTAATCTCCTCTCCTGATTTTTTAGAAATTCTGATCGACTTTCCTTCCTCGTTGCGGGCGCGTCCGATGCGGGTGGGCTTGCCCGACTTGGGGTCGAGAAGGGCGAGGTTTGAAATATGGATGGGAGCCTCAATCTTGATGATGCCGCCCTGGGGATACTTAGCGGAGGGTTTGGTGCTCTTGGATACCATGTTGAGACCTTCAACGATGGCTCGGTTCTTGCTTACCTGTACCGAGAGCACGCGGCCCTGCTTGCCGCGGTCGTCGCCTGCGAGGACGTAAACGATATCGCCCTTTTTGATATTTTGTTTGCTCATTGTGGTTTACTTCAGTTAGCTGATTAGTTAAAGTACTTCGGGAGCGAGCGATACAATCTTCATGTTGGTTGCACGCAGCTCGCGGGCAACGGGGCCGAAGATACGGGTACCGCGGAGCTCACCGGCGTTGTTGAGCAGCACGCAGGCATTGTCGTCAAAGCGGATGTAGGATCCGTCGGGACGGCGAATTTCCTTTTTTGTGCGGACAACGACAGCCTTAGACACAGTACCTTTCTTTACGTCGGACGAAGGGATAACGTTTTTAACGGTCACTACAATGATGTCGCCTACAGAAGCGTAGCGGCGTCCGGTGCCGCCGAGTACGTGGATGCAAAGGGCTTCTTTGGCACCGCTGTTGTCGGCAACTGTAAGACGTGATTCGGTCTGTATCATGATTATTTAACTTTTTCAATAATTTCAACTAATCTCCATCGCTTGGTCTTGCTCAAGGGACGGGTCTCCATCAGACGAACGGTGTCGCCAACGCTGCACTCGTTGTTTTCGTCATGTGCGTGGTACTTTTTCGTCTTGTTGACAAACTTTCCGTAGATGGGGTGTTTTTCTTTCCACTTCACCATTACGGTAATGGTTTTGTCTCCCTTGTTTGACGAAACTACCCCAATACGCTCTTTTCTTAAATTTCTTGTAATTTCCATATCTGGGGATTATTTATTGTTAAGTTCACGCTGACGGAGCTCGGTCTTCATGCGTGCAATCATTTTACGATCGTGTGTAATCTTTGCGGGATTGTCGATGGGGGAAATCGCATGGTTGATCTTCTGCTGAAGATAGTCCTTGCGAGCCTGCTCCAGACGCTCTTTGAGATCCTGGGTGCTGAACTCCTTAATTTCTTCTTTCTTCATAATCGGTTACACGTTTTGGGTGGGGTCGTAGTCACGACGAACGATGAACTTTGTGGTGACGGGGAGCTTCTGTGCAGCGAGGCGGAGTGCTTCCTTAGCCACGTCGAAGGGAACGCCTTCGAGCTCGATGAGAATACGTCCGGGAGTCACAGGCGCCACGAATCCTTCGGGGTTACCTTTACCTTTACCCATTCGCACTTCGGCAGGCTTCTTGGTGATAGGCTTGTCGGGGAATATGCGGATCCATATC
>NZ_JAIDKI010000205.1 GCF_029051885.1 Muribaculum sp. | reverse complement strand
GGGAATGGACTACCTCGGCTTTGGCTCCTCCCATGGCATCGATGTTGAAGGATACGGCGTGTTCTACTCCATTGAGGTCGTCATTAAGGCCGGTTCCACTGAGTACGAACAGCGGTGCGGTTACTCTCCGCAGGTTCAAGGCACGGGCCAGTTCGGTCTGAAAACCTTCTTTGATTGTCTTGATGGCAATCTCTGTGGTTTCCGGCAGCAGTTTCTGCTTATATTTTTTAGGGATGATAAGAGACATGATTGTGATACATTTGATAATTGTATGTTGCAAAGTAAAGCAAATGTTTTATGAAATGCAAATAATTATGGCAAAAAGATTGAATTGTGCTAAAATATGCTTCAAAGTGGCTGCCGTTTGTGCTTTTGCCAGTTCTTTATGTCGGACGCTCAGGCATGTCAATCATATTTTATAGTGTGGCAAGGTATATTAGGGATTTAGAATCGAACTGATGGGATTAACAATTGTTATACTCTTGTAACAACTCTATCTCAACAATGGATTAATGGTTAGCTTCAGATACTTAATATTATTAATGTGTATATTGTCGGGCATTGGTGCTGTGTCGGCTCAGATGCCCATAAAGCTGCGGGTTCTTCCTGAGGTGCCGCCGGACAGTGCTGATGTGGCTTATTATTCGAAGCCTCATTTTTGGCGCGCGGCAGGAGAGGTTGTCGGGTTTAATCTTGGGCTATGGGCATTTGACCGCTATGTACAACGCGGAGATTTCGCATATATTAGTATGAATAGTGTCAAGGAGAATTTCCGTAAAGGCTTCAAATGGGATAATGACAAGTTAGGAACAAATATGTTCTTACACCCTTATAATGGCAGTCTCTATTATAATTCGGCGCGCAGCAATGGTTTCAATTACTGGCAGTCGGCGCTGTTTTCTATCGGAGGCAGTGCGATGTGGGAGCTTTTTATGGAATGCGAATACCCGTCGACCAACGACATCATAGCGACACCGATAGGTGGAACGGCAATAGGAGAGGTGTTTTTCCGTGCTTCAGATGCAATCATAGATGATCGTGACACGGGGGCTTCCCGATTTGGCAGGGAGGCTGCGGTGTTTGTAATATCTCCGATGAGAGGGCTTACGCGTATTATTACCGGAGATGCCTGGCGTGTGCGTGCCACTCGCGGACGTCTGTATGGGACACCTCCTGTGTCGGTGGAGTTTTCGGTAGGTACACGTGGGATATATCTCAATGATGAGGCCTCGTCGTCGGCAGTTGGTGCGACAGCTGAGATAAATGTGGAATATGGCGACAGATTTGAGGTGACATCCACCAAGCCGTTTGATTATTTCACTGTCAGAGCTGATCTTGGCGTGGTAAGCCGTCAGCCTCTATTGAGTCAGCTCAATATAAAGGGTCGACTTATTGCACGTGAGATATATGATATTGCTTCCCGAAAAATGAGTGTCGGACTTTATCAGCATTTTGATTACTATGATTCTGATACGATACATAAGGCGGATCCGTCGCATGTGTCGAGGGTGCCATATAAATTGGGTATTCCTGCAAGTCTTGGAGCCGGATGGATGTTTCGCGACGCGAGTAATCCTCGATGGACATTGGATACCTATTTGCATGGTAATGTGGTGATGCTCGGGTCGATACTGTCGGATTATTATCATGTGGATGAACGTAATTATAATCTTGCCAGTGGATTTTCCATTAAAGGCGGATTAAATTTAGTGTTTGATCGCGATCGTTTTTCGGCCTCTCTTTCGCATGAATACTATCGACTGTTTACCTGGAAGGGATATCATCGTAATACGAATCTTGAGCGAAGCGATCCACGCACGCTTGACGTGCAGGGCGACCATTCTGCCGCTTCATTTAATGTTACTGAGTTGCGCGCCGATTTGCGTGTATGGTATAAACTGTATCTCTCGGCTGCAGTTAACCATTATCATCGTTCGACACGATATAGAGACTATCCTCATGTGAAGTCGAATACTACCGGAGTGAGGATTATGCTCACTTACAAGCTCTGAAAAATAAGGCTGTTATATAAATAAGTGGCACTCACCATCTCGGTGAGTGCCACTTTAGTGAATTATGGTATGGATGAATTGTTTTAAGTACTCCTTGAATTATAATATTCCTTGGCGGAATAAGATAGGATGCGATACGATGTCAGTATAGATTAGTATGTGATGTTTTCGTTCGCAAAGGTAATATTTGTTTTCTGAAATAAAAAATATTTCGAAACGAAATTTTTTGAAAAATCATACGAAATGTATAAGTGCTTGCTTGATAATAAATGTTGCTTACATGGTAGTATAGCATGAGACGATTTTCGATATGCAGTGAAGGAATGTTTCTGATGTACATGAATGAGAAACGGTCGGGCGAAAAACGGCGAAGCAATACGGGAGTTTTGGGGTTGTGGGTTTCTGCTTTTTCTGCTTTTTTGAAAAATATATAGATTTTTGCTGAGAAAAATTTGCATAATAAAAATATCCTTGTTAACTTTGCACCGCTGAAAGGGAAATAACCCACGCAAACATCAGCAAAAGGAGAGGTGGGTGAGTGGCTGAAACCACCGGTTTGCTAAACCGACGTAGGATACAATCCTACCACGAGTTCGAATCTCGTCCTCTCCGCCACAAATTTTCACCCTGCAAGTCGCCGACTTGCAGGGTGTTTTTTTAGATGATGCTTGTCTTTTTTTTGGGGCTAAATTTATTGTTGAGCCGGTCCTTATGTGTTTTTATCAATTATAGTGATAGATGTAGTATTGGGAAGGGTCTGCCTGCGTCATCAAGATTATCTCTACCTACGATTCTGAATCCTTTTGCTTTGTAGAAGGCCAGTGCAGAAGGGTTCTGCTCGTTTACATCTACTTTAGTCGCACCATTATTTAGGGCAAACTCTATAAGAGCGGAGCCATAACCACGTCCTCGGCTATCGTTGTCGATAAACAGCATTTCAATCATGCAGTCATTTAATCCTATGAAGCCAATAATGGAATCATTTTCTGAGACAGCATACAGATTGACATTTTGGAAGTAGCTCGGAATCAGGGCTTCCTTTATTTCAGTTATAGCATTTTCATCTAAAAAAGCGTGTGTCGCCCGTACTGAGCGCTCCCATATACCGATGAGTGTCTCATAATCATTTTGAGTACATCTTATAATCTTTCTCATGTCCTAAATTATTGAACGCTAATTTTATACAAAATGGATTCTGTTGCGGCAATTATTTGCCTGGCAAGGTGGCATATTGATTACAGATTCAGATAAGTTTTGAGAGCCTCGACATACTCCTCAAATGCCTTTTGTCCTTCGTGTGTTACGGAGCAAACTGTTCGTGGTCGTTTGCCTGCCATGCCCTTTTCGATAGAGATATAGCCGGCAGATGATAGCTTGTCGAGTTGTACACTGAGATTTCCGGCGGTAGATTCGGTTTTCTCCTTGAGATAAACGAAATCTGCTTCCTCCACGCTCATAAGAATGGACATTATGGCAAGCCGGAGTTGCGAATGCAGGAGCGGATTCAGTTCCTTCATTTTTCTTGTGAGGCCTTGTGATTGAGAATGTGTCCGGGGACTATCATCATCGCAATGAACGATAGCATGAAGAGAGGCATGAACCATGACGAGTGAAGCTCTATGTGGCCTGCGATGCAGCACACGGTGAATATGCCGAAAACAAGCCCGATTGAGCCACCTGCCATCAGAGACTTTTCCTTGACTATTATTCCCTGGACAATTTCTGCAAAAGGCACGATAATCAGTGCAAATGCAAGCATCATGGACCATGTGTCGATTCCTTTAATAAGTAGGAACCCAAGACAGATGAATGTAGATGCTATCGCACTGAATCCAACAATCGACCAGATGCGCGAGGTTAGTGTGTCGGAATAATTCTTTACACCATTTTTGTATAGTTGCCTCTTAGCCATTAGGGGGGTTGCAACGCCTCCGACAATCCAGATGATGAACCATAGCCAGTTCCATGCGGGGTTGTGGGTTGTGGTGAGCAATATCCATATCAGGGCAGTGACACCTACGGTTAGATAGCCCCACATAAGGAGGACGTTGCCATCGCCTATGTAGCGTTGTTTTGTGCGGGCAATCATCGAAGTTATTACTTCGAGACACTCTTGTTCGGTAAGTTTTCTGTCTTCCATATGAGTGAAATTTGGCGGTTTGATATTTGGTTTATATTGTAAACCATTTGACTCTGAAAAAAGAGCGGTCGCGCGATTCCGCTCTTTTCACGACTGCGAATTTAATGAGGTTTATATTATAAACCAAATTTTTCGTCAAGTTTTCTGATGTTGTTTTGTAGGATGTCGAGGAAACGAGCAGCGTGGGCGCCGTCCATCTGTGTGTGATGAAACTGGAATGAGACGGTCAGTTGGGTCTTGAACCATGATTTGCGGTAGCTACCCCATATCAGAAACGGGTTGTTGAAAATGCCGCTATACATTCCGACAGCTCCGTCGATTTCATATTTTGTCAGTGCGGATGTGCCGATTACCATGCTGTCGGTGATGTCGTGATTCTTGCAGCTCTCTGCAACTTGTCTTGTCAGGCGAAGATAGTCATTGTTAAACCGATTTATATCATTATTGAAGGGAATATCGCATGAACTGACTTCGCCTTGTGAATTAGCAACTATTGTGTTGACTGCAATCGATTCATATCTTATAAGTTTGTCTCCGACTGGTAGCATATAAAACTCCTTTATATGTGATGCACTGCAACCTATGCACCAACACATCAGCATATTGAATTTCAGGCCGCGTTTTCGGCTGATATGCCGCAGTCGGGTCACATCAAGAGTCTTTATTAACGTCACCATCGGCATTGGTGCTTTCATCCACATTTCAAAGGCATAGGCACGGGTGGTGTCTGAAGGATTGACTTCTCGCATTATAGAATGTTTTGAAATATATTTGTGAAACATTTTTTAGTGAGCCGAAATAGCAGGTAGGCAAATCAAGATGTGCGGTGTAGGGTATTCCGACTTGCTGCAAAGTTATCCTTGGGGCTTCATCCCCGATAGTATAAATGCGACATTATGACGGATTGGTAAACAAATCGGAGTATGGTGTGCAATATCTGCGAAGTAAATCGGGAGTGTGTCCGCTTAACTTCCGAAAATCTTTGATAAAGTGTGATTGGTCGGAGAATCCACATTCGGCAGCGATACCGGCATTGCAGCACTCACCTTGCTGCATCAGCCAAAGTGCTTTCTGAAACCGTACGATACGGGCGTATTCTTTCGGATTCATGCCTACCGTTTCGCAGAATACTCTCTCATATTGCCGTTTGCTTAGACATGCATCGGCGGCAAGAGTGTCGACTTTCGTATAGGGAGCGCGAAGCAATGTATTGACAGACTCGCCGATGCGTCGGATATTTAGACTGTATCTTATTTTTGACAATAAAAAAGTCTCCAAAATAGCAATGCATTCTTCGTGGCTCTCGCTGTCGAAAATTCGCTGTGCAATTTCATTGAGTTGGCGGCTTTCAATATCATAACCTGATACTTCAAGATTGTAGAATGCCGATGGTGGTGTGTCGATAAATATTCCTATAATATGGGGATAGAAAACTGCCACTATCATTTCCAATCTTCCGGCTGATTGAATATGCGACGGGAAATTTACTTGACCGCTGATTGTAATGTGCGACTGACTTTTATCAAGTTCCGGAATGTATAGCGGTGTTCCCTTATGAAATATGATTTGCGAACAGCCGATAGGGAAAGTCAGGACGCTGAAAGGCTCATCGCTTTCCAGTATCCAGTAATAGCGCACGTATGGATGCAGCTCTTCCCGCGGCTTTATTATCTGCATATTGTCAGATTATTTGTTTCCGAGCCATTCGGACATCTTGATTGTCCGTTATCATAATCAGGTGTCTTTTACATAATCCGATTTGCAACAAAAAGACTGATACTTAGCGATACAATCTTCCATGTAAAGTTATTGTATGACCATCAATCGATACTTGATTCAGTATTACAAAGTAATAAAAAACAAATGAAATATGACGTGTCTGCAACTGCATTTATTAGTAC
>NZ_JAIDKI010000204.1 GCF_029051885.1 Muribaculum sp. | reverse complement strand
TCCTAAGACGATATCACAAAATCGCTTCACATTCAATGACGACTCCGATACCCGGGCATGCCCGATGTTGACCAGCGGCTCGCCGGCAATCTTGTCGATACGCATCTGAGATGTAAGCATACGATAAAGATCCGGCGGTGTCAGCACATCTATACCAAGGGGTAGTATGCGGCATATTATATCCAGGGCCACAGTTGTGCCTCCTTCGTTAGGCATCACCACAAGACAGTCAAGCCGGCGCATCTCCACTTGATACATAAAGTCATCATCAGGCGAAAGACAGCCAAGTATGCGCATACCGCTCCAGCGGCTCTCATCGCGCAGACGCGATGCCATAGCCTCGGCCTCCTCTCCGTCGCCGACAACCATTGTGTTGCGCATCCATTTTCCGGAATAAACCTCCCGGCGCACATATGCCGTTATAATCAAGCGACCGGTATAGACAAATACAAACAGAAGTCCCCACAGATATGCGGTGTTGAGATAAATTATCAGACGTCGGTGTTCGTCATTGTTTATCAGTGCCAATGCAAAAAAGATGCAGGTGCCGGCAAGAGTGGATAGAATGGTGCAACCCAACTCCTGGGAACGCGATTTCAGAAACACATTATTGTAGTAGCCCGACAGCCAATATATCCCTATCATAAGAATCGGGAACAATGCCTGCTCAAGTACAACGCTGGAATCACACAAAAACTCACACAAGGACCCGTGCCTTACTCCACTATCAATATAATAGCGCAATGTATTGTAAAGCAATACAGCAACACCCGTCGTAAGAAAATCGACAGTTATATATATCAGTCTATGACGTTGCATCTGCGTCACGGGCGCAATACTGTAATTTGACCGTTAAAATCGATTTTTACCACTCTCGAGGGTGAACTCTCTGAAACTTCGTCGCGACGCGATGTGCATACATAGTCTACCGCTTCGATTATCGAAGATGATATATCAGAAAAATTTACCGCTGCAGGCTCTCCACTGACGTTGGCTGACGTGGATACAAGCGGACGTCCGAACTCACGGCACAGAGCGCTGACAAACTCCTCGCGCGGGATGCGCATGCCTACACTACCGTCAGCGGCAAGCACTTCCGGAGCCAGGTCTCGGCCACCGTCAATCACCATAGTGGTAGGCCGTTCATCGGGATTGGCAATCATCTGCGATACCACGTCGTGCAGCGGAGCTGCATGCTCACGCATCATGTCGCCATCTGCGACGAGGAGTATCAGAGCCTTGCTGTCGACCCGGCGTTTTATATCATAAATGCGTCTTACAGCAGTGCTGTCGGCTGCGTCACACCCGATGCCCCACACCGTATCGGTCGGATATAATATAATGCCGCCCCCGCGCAATACCTCGCAGGCACGCGCGATATCAACACCATACATATAGGAATCGCAACTTTTATCCATACGTTGTTAATATGAATTTAAGAATAACTTGCAAAACGCTGTCGGTCATAACAACTGTTATGACCGACTTATGGTTAGCCACACAACAAAATTAGTCAATGAATCTTAATCCACGAAATTTAGCGTCCCTAAAATCATATCCCAGCCCAAAATACTCATCAGGAGCACTATGGCAAGCTGTAGGCAATATGTCGCTTTAGCATTCATTATAACATTGACTTGTCAACTGATAATAGTTTACCCTTCTATCTTTTAGAATTCATTTGCTTACGTATTATTTCTCTCAAATATAAATTTAATTCATCTGAATAAGCATATAATTTACCATCAATCTCTACACCTTTAGTAGTAAGCCATATAATATTACAGCAGTTCTCACGATAAAGTATAATCTGTCCAATCAATGGTGGCGTAATGGACTGCCAAAAAAGATTACCAAGGGAATCCACTTGTAATACCACTGCCGGATTTGAATTAGAGTATCCTAAATCCTCTACAAACTCCAACGATACAAGTAAATCTATTATTTCAGCAATCGACTCTGACGATTTAATAATCCTCCGTTTAATGTTAGTTCCGGAATATTTTCTTACAAAATTAATCCTATAATCAGATATGACAACTGTTGTGTCGGCACAAACAGGAGGATATATGATGACACTTTTCATACCATCCCGATTTATCCATGCATGTTGTCCATTTGAATACATAGGGATGATACCAAACAAAACATATAGTATAAAAAGAATCTTTCTCATATTCATTAATTCATAACTCATGTATATATTCCCAAAAATCATCGGATAATTGATATCTCGCAGATTTTCGATCAAAAGTCGATATATTTAGCCAGATAATTTCGGGTAACGGATTATTCTGGACATATAGAAGCATTATACCTCTAATTTCGGGAGTAATAGGCCTATATTCAATGAATCCGATTACGTCAATTTCTTTTACGGCAGGACTATAGACATCATAATCCAAATCTTCAATCTTATATGATTGTTCTAAATTGCAAATAATCCAGTCAATATCCTTTTTATCTGTAATATAGCTTTTTCTGCTACCTATTGATATCCATAGCTCTAACCATGAAAAACGAGACAACTGTATTGGTGTAAATACTTTGCCTATAGAACAAATCTCTATTTTTTCCACCGACATCGTACGGCTACTTTGAGCATTGCCAACTCTCGGAATAAGAGAAAATATTAGAATAACGTACAGTATTTGTATAGT
>NZ_JAIDKI010000203.1 GCF_029051885.1 Muribaculum sp. | reverse complement strand
CGACACCGGGAATGTCTCAACCTTGGCATATCCGGCGTCTATGCGGCGCTTGTGCTCGTTGTAAAGCTGGCTCAGGCATACCGCCATCTTGCCGCTGCCGGGGCCGGGGGCAGTCACAATCACCAGAGGCTCCTCGGTCTCGATATAGTCATTACGCCCAAAGCCCTCGTCGGAGGCGATAAGCCCCACATTGGCAGGGTAGCCGTCGATTATATAGTGAACATAGCTTTTTATGCCCATGCGCTCCAGACGCTGACGAAACGCATCGGCGCTTGCCTGTCCGTTATAGTGGGTGATGACTATTGAATTGACCTTGAATCCCCGTCCCTGAAACTCACTTCTAAGCCTGAGGGCATCCATGTCGTAAGTAATACCGAGGTCCTGTCTTACCTTGTTCTTCTCGATATCTACAGCGCTGATTACTATCACTATCTCGGCATGATCTGCAAGCTGGCTCAGCATACGCAACTTGCTGTCGGGCTGAAATCCAGGAAGCACGCGGCTTGCATGATGGTCGTCAAACAGCTTTCCTCCAAGCTCCAGATAAAGTTTGTTGCCAAACTTTGCAATCCTGTCCTTAATATGGCTGGACTGGATTTTCACATATTTCTCGTTGTCGAATCCGTGTTTCATAACGGGACACAAAATTACGCAAATTCATTGGATTAATACTCCAATCCGGCAAAAAATCTCATAAAGTGATTGAATTGCCGCCACTATATAATATATGTGTCGGTTGAGTCAGGCATGCCTCGTGACACCGGCCCGTCACAATAGCAAAAATCCACTAACGACCCAAAACTCCAAGCATTTTGAAAGCATATACACAAAACACCCTCAAATTGTCAACAAAATCAAAATTTTTCAAAAATTTTTCACATTCCCTATTGCAGAGAAAACGGAAATTACTAATTTTGCAGACGTAACGGGAGCCGAATTCCCTACAAACAATCTCTAAACCTATGATAAAAGAGATTCCATTCACTAAGATGCATGGCATAGGCAACGACTACATATACATAAACTGTATGGAGCGTGTGCCCGACAATCTGCCCCGGCTTGCCATCGAGATGAGTGACCGCCATACAGGTGTAGGCGGCGACGGAATCATCCTCATCTGTCCCTCGGAATGTGCTGACTTCAAAATGCGTATATTTAACGCCGACGGCTCTGAAGCGCGCATGTGCGGAAATGGTAGCCGCTGTGTAGGGCGCTATGTATATGAATCGCGCCTTACCCGCAAGACCACCATCACCCTCGAGACCCTTTCAGGAATAAAGACACTATACCTCCATCCCGACTCCGACGACCGGGTGCCATCAGTCACCGTCGATATGGGAATTCCGGTAACTGACACCGCTGAAGTACCGGTAATATCCGATGCCACCGTCATGGTCAGTGAAAATGTGGCCACATCCCAAGGCACGGTAAAGATTACGGCCATTTCGATGGGAAACCCTCATGGAGTCATAATAGTCGAGGCTGCCGACACCGCTCCCGTAGAAACCCTCGGCCCGGAACTTGAACACCACACCATATGGCCCGACAGGGCAAACATAGAATTTGTCGCGGTCATAAGCCCCGTCGAATTGCGCATGCGCGTGTGGGAGCGTGGCAGCGGCGAGACAATGGCATGCGGCACGGGAGCCTGCGCATCGCTTGTGGCTTGTGTGCTCAACCGGCTTACAGAACGCCATGCCATAATCCATCTGCAGGGGGGCGATCTTGAAATCGACTGGAATCCCGACGACTCACATGTCTACATGACCGGACCGGCCGAGACAGTATTCCACGGCATATACCACCGACTATAAACTCATATACAGGGACTGATAAATAATGGGATAACGATGATAAAGATTAACGACAACTTCCACCGGCTCGCGCCCACCTACCTTTTTACCGAAGTGGCGCGGCGGCTTAAGACATACGCCGCCGCCCACCCCGATGCCGAGATAATACGCATGGGCATAGGCGATGTCACATGCCCCATATGTCCGGCAGCCGTGGATGCGATGAAAAAAGCGGCCGACGACCAGAGCGATACCGCAACATTCCACGGATACGGCCCCGAACAGGGGTATGAATGGCTGCGGCGGGCCATAGCCGAAGGCGACTACCTGTCGCGTGGAGTAAAAGTGGACATCGACGAGATATTCGTAAGCGACGGAGCCAAAAGCGATACGGGAAATATCGGTGATATAATTTCGCCCGAATGCCGCGTAGCCGTCACCGACCCGGTATATCCGGTATATGTTGACACCAATGTCATGGCCGGCCGCGCCGGAATGCTGAACGCCGACGGGCGCTGGAGCCGCATAACCTATCTGCCATGTACTGCCGACAACGCATTCATTCCGGCGCTACCTGACGACTGCCCCGACGTAATATATCTGTGCTACCCCAACAACCCCACCGGCACAGCTCTTACCCGCGACGAACTTGCCCGATGGGTTGAATACGCACGCACCCACGGCTCGCTTATACTATTTGATTCGGCCTATGAGGCATATATATCCAGCCCCGATGTGCCTCATTCGATATACGAGATAGAGGGCGCGCGCGAAGTGGCCATCGAGTTCCGCAGCTTCTCCAAGACCGCAGGATTCACCGGCCTGAGATGCGGCTACACCGTAGTGCCTAAAGAGCTGAAAGGTGTCGCTGCCGACGGCACCGCAGTGAGCCTCAACAGCCTGTGGCTACGCCGGCAGTCTACAAAATTCAACGGCGCAAGCTATATAATACAGCGCGCGGCCGAGGCTCTATATACTCCCGAAGGGCGCAGACAGGTAGCCGACACGATAGCCTACTACATGCGCAATGCTCAAATCTTGCGCGAAGGCCTCGAGAAACTCGGGCTGCAGGTATGGGGAGGTATCGACGCTCCCTACATCTGGCTCCGCACCCCCGGAGGCATGTCGTCATGGGAATTTTTCGACTTCCTGCTCGACCGTTGCCATGTGGCGGGGACACCGGGCTCAGGCTTCGGGCCATCGGGTGAAGGATATTTCAGACTCACTGCATTCGGCCGCTACGAGGACACAGTGCGTGCGGTGGAACGGATGCGCCAGCTCTCTGTAAATGGATAGATACAAACCAACTAATAATCATATATTCAAAGTGTTATGTCAAAGTTGAGATTTAAAGTAGTGGAAGAGGCTTTTGACCGTAAAGCAATCCCTGTGGAAACTCCCAAAGAGCGCCCGACAGAGTATTACGGAAAATACGTCTTCAACCGTCAGAAGATGTTTGAGTATCTTCCCAAGAAAACCTATGATGCACTTGTCGACGCTATCGACAACAAAAAGACCCTGTCGCGCGAAGTCGCCGACAGCGTGGCCGCAGGCATGAAGCAGTGGGCCATCGACAACGGTGCACGCCACTACACCCACTGGTTCCATCCGCTGACCGACGGCACCGCAGAAAAGCACGATGCTTTCGTTGAGCACGACGGCAAAGGCGGCATGGTAGAGGAATTCACCGGCAAGCTCCTCGTACAGCAGGAGCCCGACGCATCGAGCTTCCCCAATGGAGGTATCCGCAACACATTCGAGGCACGAGGATATTCGGCCTGGGACATATCGTCGCCGGCATTCATTCTCGACAAGACCCTATGTATCCCGACAATCTTCATCGCCTATACCGGCGAATCGCTCGACTACAAGACACCTCTGCTACGAGCCCTCAACAGCGTAGACAAGGCCGCCACAGCCGTAGCCCGATATTTCGACCCCGAGGTGAAGCATGTCAACTCGTTCCTCGGATGGGAGCAGGAATACTTCCTCGTCGACGAGGCTCTCTACAGCGCGCGTCCCGACCTGGTGATGACCGGACGCACTCTCATGGGACACGAAAGCGCAAAAAACCAGCAGCTCGAAGACCACTACTTCGGCGCCATCCCCTCGCGTGTCGAATCCTTCATGCTCGACCTGGAAATAGAGTGCCACAAACTCGGCATCCCCGCAAAAACGCGCCACAACGAGGTCGCTCCCAACCAGTTTGAACTTGCGCCAATATTCGAGGAGACCAATCTTGCCAACGACCACAACCTGCTGCTGATGTCGCTCATCGCAGAGGTGGCCCGCCGCCACAATTTCCGCGTGCTCCTGCATGAGAAGCCATTTGCCGGCATTAACGGTTCGGGCAAACACAACAACTGGAGCCTCGGCACAGATACCGGCGTGCTGCTCTATGCTCCCGGCAAGACACCAAAAGACAATCTTCAGTTTATAACGTTCGTAGCCAATACTATGGCAGCCGTACACCGTCACAACGGACTGCTCAAGGCCTCAATAATGTCGGCTACAAACGCCCACCGTCTTGGAGCCAACGAGGCCCCTCCTGCCATCATATCCATATTCCTCGGCTCACAGCTGTCAGAAATATTCGACAAACTCGAAAACAGCGACTCCGACGACCTGATCGAGCTGGCAGGAAAGAAGGGCCTGAAAATCAATGTTGACCAGATTCCAGAAATCATGGTCGACAATACCGACCGCAACCGCACATCGCCGTTTGCCTTCACCGGCAACCGATTCGAGTTCCGTGCCGTAGGCTCGTCGGCCAACTGCGCCTCAGCCATGATTGCACTCAACGCCGCCATAGCCGAGCAGCTGATGGACTTCAAGACAAAAGTCGACGCACGCATCGCCGCCGGTGAAGGTCTCGACCATGCCCTCCTTGCCGAGGTTAAAGAGATACTACGCGAGTCTAAGGCTATACATTTCGACGGCAACGGATACTCCGACGAATGGAAGGAAGAAGCCGCACGCCGCGGACTCGACTGCGAGACGTCTGCGCCTAAGATTTTCGACGCTTACCTCGCACCGTCAAGCATCGAGATGTTCAGAAAGACCGGCGTATTCACCAAGCTCGAGCTCGAAGCACGCAACGAGGTAAAATGGGAGATGTACACCAAGAAACTTCAGATTGAAGCCCGTGTACTCGGCGACCTCGCCATCAACCATGTAATCCCCGTGGCAATCCGCTACCAGTCTGTGCTCACCGACAATGTGTTCAAGCTCAAGACCCTATTCCCCAACGAGAAGGGCGACAAGCTCGCCGCAATGGACCTCGACACCATCGAGCGAATATCGACACACATGGCTACCATAATGGAAGAGGTGAAAAAGATGGTCAACGCCCGCAAGGCCGCAAATAAGATTGACGACGAAAGGGAGAAAGCCATCGCATACCACGACAATGTGCTCCCATGCATGGATGTCATACGCTATCATATCGACAAACTCGAGCTGATGGTCGACGACGAAATGTGGCCCCTGCCTAAATACCGCGAACTGCTCTTTATCCGCTAAGCCCGGACATATACACACATATACGTGAGTGAGGCGGCAACGGCATTATGCCGCCTCACTCCACTCTTCTCTCCTGCCTCATTAAGGAAAGTTTTTAAGAAAAAAGATATGCATAAAGGTTTGCCAACGTCCGAAGGGCTGTATGACAGCCGCTACGAGCACGACGCCTGCGGCGTAGGACTGCTTGTCAACATCAAGGGCGTAAAATCGCATCAGCTTGTTGAAAAAGGACTACAGGTGCTTGAGCACATGGTCCACCGTGGTGCCGAAGGCGCCGACCCGAAGACCGGCGACGGAGCCGGAATCATGGTACAGATACCTCACGAGTTTATCCTGCTGCAAGGAATCGCAGTGCCCGAAAAGGGGCGCTACGGTACCGGACTCGTATTCCTGCCGAAAGATGAGTACATACAGCAGACAATACTCGACATAATCGAACGCGAGGCCATGGAGGCCGGACTGTCGCTCATAGCCGTGCGCAATGTCCCCACCAACAACGACCAGCTCGGTATCGTGGCCCGCGGAGCCGAGCCTGCCATACGCCAGATATTCATCGCCGACGAGAGCAGCGACGAGCCAATGGAGCCAAGGCTATATATATTGCGCCGGCGCATCGAAAAGAAAATCGCCGCTCTCGACATTCCCGACAAGGAGCAATTCTATATCGTGAGCCTGTCGTCGCGTGTGATTGTCTACAAGGGGATGCTGTCGAGCCTGCAACTGCGCTACTATTTCCCCGACCTGATGAATCCGCATTTCACCACCGGGATGGCGCTCGTACACTCACGATTCTCTACCAACACGTTTCCGACATGGGCGTTGGCACAGCCATTCAGAATGCTGGGTCACAATGGTGAGATAAATACCATCCAGGGCAACCGCATGTGGATGAAAGCCCGCGAATGTGTGCTCCATCCGGCTACGCTCGGCGACAATGATGTAACTCCCATAATACAGCCAGGCATGAGCGACTCGGCATCGCTCGACAATGTTCTGGAATATTTCGTCATGTCGGGGATGTCGCTCCCCCACGCCCTGGCTATGCTCGTGCCGGAGTCGTTCAACGACCGCAACCCCATATCGCCCGAGCTGAAGGCATTCTATGAGTATCATTCCATCCTCATGGAAGCATGGGACGGCCCTGCCACGCTGCTGTTCAGCGACGGCCGCTACGCAGGCGGCATGCTTGACCGAAACGGTCTGCGCCCGGCCCGCTATCTGATTACAAACAATGGCACTATGGTCGTGGCGTCGGAGATAGGCGTTCTCCCCTTCGAAGCATCGGAAGTGAAAGAGAAAGGACGCCTGCGCCCAGGCAAGATGCTGATGGTCGACATGGAGAAAGGTGAAATCTACTACGACCCCGAACTCAAGGAAAAACTTGCCGGAGAATTCCCCTATCGCGACTGGCTGCAACGCAACCGCATCATTCTCGACAAGATTACCACCGGACGAAAGGTAGAAAACACGGTAGCCGACTTCAACAGGCTGCTGAGAGCTTTCTCATACCACCGCGAGGAGATAGAGAAGATAATGACTCCGATGGCTGCCGACGCGAAAGAGCCGGTCAACTCCATGGGTTGCGACACACCTCTGGCGGTGCTGAGCCGGGAGCCACAGATTCTATTCAACTATTTCCGACAGCACTTCGCACAGGTCACAAACCCGCCTATCGACCCGCTCCGCGAAGAACTCGTGATGAGTCTCGACAGTTATATCGGAGCTATAAATCTCAACCTTTTCGAGCTGTCGCCCGAACTTTGCAAGATGGTGCTGCTGAAGCGTCCGATTATCACCAACCGCGAGCTCGACATACTGTGCAATCTGCGTTATAAGGGATTCAACACCCGCAAGCTCGCTATGACATTCCCGGTAAATGAGGGTGCCAAAGGTCTTGAGGATGCCATCGCGAGGCTTTGCAGCGAGGCCGAGCAGGCTGTCGACGAAGGCTGCAACTACATAGTGCTCTCCGACCGGGGTGTCGACCGCAACAATGCGCCTATACCGTCGCTGCTCGCCACTTCGGCGGTACACCACCACCTGATTGACCGGAAAAAGCGCCTCCAGACAGCGCTTATAATCGAGACTGCCGGTGCTCGCGAGGTAATGCACTTCGCCCTGCTGTCAGGCTACGGAGCAAGTGCGGTAAACCCCTACCTTGCATTCGCCGTCATCAACGACCTGGTAGAGCGCAAAGAGCTGCAACTCGACTTCAACACCGCCGAGAAGAATTTCATCAAGGCAGTCGACAAAGGCCTGCTCAAAGTAATGTCAAAAATGGGTATATCCACCCTTACGTCATATAAAGGAGCACAGCTGTTTGAGGCAATCGGCATATCGGAAGAACTCACCGGCAAATACTTCGGCTCTACCGTAAGCAAAATCGGAGGTATCGACATATCCGACCTGACTGACGAGATACTTGCCACACATACGGCAGCATATGCCGAGGAGATTGACCCCGACGAGCCGCTGCGCCATATCGGACAATATGCATTCCGCAAGGATGGCGAGAGCCATGCATGGACACCCGAGGCAATAGCCACACTTCAGCTCGCCACACGCATGGGGAGCTATAAGAAATTCAAGGAATTCACATCAATAGTCGACAACAAGCCGTCGCCGATATTCATACGCGACTTCCTCGAGTTCCGCAAAGGCACACCACTGCCCGTTGAGGAGGTCGAGCCCGAGGAGGCGATTATGCGCCGGTTCGTGACAGGAGCCATGTCGTTCGGCTCAATATCGCGAGAGGCCCACGAGGCGCTCGGCATAGCTATGAATGCCATAGGCGCGCGCTCCAATACAGGCGAGGGCGGAGAAGACCCCGAGCGTTTCACCCCCCGCGAGGATGGCTCGTCGGCACGTTCGGCCATAAAGCAGGTGGCATCCGGACGTTTCGGCGTGACTGCCGAATACCTGGTCAACGCCGACGAGATACAGATAAAGATTGCCCAGGGAGCAAAACCGGGCGAAGGCGGCCAGTTGCCGGGATTCAAAGTCGACAAAATCATTGCCAGGACACGCCACTCAATACCCGGAATATCGCTCATATCTCCCCCGCCCCACCACGACATCTACTCTATCGAGGATCTCGCCCAGCTCATCTTCGACCTGAAGAATGTCAATCCGCAGGCAAGCGTAAGCGTCAAGCTGGTAAGCGAGAGCGGCGTCGGCACTATCGCCGCCGGAGTGGCCAAAGCCAAGAGCGACCTGATAACCATATCCGGCAGCGACGGCGGCACCGGCGCATCTCCTGCCAGTTCGATCAGATACGCCGGTCTGCCTGTGGAAATCGGTCTTGCTGAAACCCAGCAGACTCTTGTGCTCAACAATCTCCGCGGACAGGTAAAGCTACAGGCCGACGGACAGCTGAAGACCGCGCGCGATGTCATCACCATGGCCATGCTTGGAGCTGAAGAGTACGGATTCGCCACCAGCGCGCTGATTGTGCTCGGATGTGTGATGATGCGCAAATGCCACCTCAACACATGCCCTGTAGGAGTGGCAACCCAGAATGAGGAGCTGCGCCGCCGCTTCGTAGGCCGCTCGGAATACGTAGTCAACTTCTTCCGTTTCCTCGCACGCGAAATCAGGGAAACTCTCGCTGAGATTGGCGTTCGCTCGCTCGACGAGGTAATCGGACGCACCGACATGCTCCGCGTAAAGCCCGACTATACTACGCCAAAGACATCCCACCTCGACTTCTCGCGTCTGCTCTATATGCCGTCGGAGGCCAAGGTCAATGCCATAACCAACGTCATGCCACAGAAGCACGACATCGACCATGTGCTCGACCGAGAGCTTATATCAAGGGCCTATCCCGCCATTGAGTCGGGAATGCCCGTCGAACTTGAATTCCCCATACACAATACCGACCGCTCTGTAGGTGCCATGCTGTCGGGCGTTATTGCCAGGAAGTATGGAAACGCAGGTCTGCCCGACGGCACCATCGCCTGTACGTTCCATGGCTCGGCAGGACAGTCGTTCGGCGCGTTTCTCGCCCACGGCATATCCTTCAGGCTCGAGGGAGATGCCAACGATTATGTAGGCAAAGGCCTCTCTGGCGGACGCATCGTAATTGTGCCGCCGACCGGAGCCGCATTCCTGCCTCAGGACAACATAATCGCCGGAAACACGCTGCTCTACGGAGCTACTTCAGGCGAAATATATATAAATGGCCGCGTAGGTGAGCGATTCTGTGTGCGCAACTCGGGGGCAATAGCCGTAGTCGAAGGTGTAGGCGACCATTGCTGCGAATATATGACCGGCGGACGCACTGTAGTGCTTGGCTCGACAGGTCGCAATTTTGCAGCCGGAATGAGCGGAGGCATTGCCTATGTATGGAATCCCGACGGTAATTTCGACTACTTCTGCAACATGGAGATGGTAGAGCTGTCGCTCATCGAGGATATGGCCGACAACCGCGAGCTGTACCGCCTGATTGGCAACCATTACAAGCACACCCGCTCGCCGCTTGCCGGAATGATGCTCGACAACTGGCAGCAGTATGTCGACCAGTTTATCAAGGTCATTCCATTCGAGTACAAAAAGGTATTGCACCAGGAAAAAATGGACCGCATGCAGGAGAAAATCGCCGGCATCGAGCGCGACTAATAACAGTCGGACAAGAATTAACCACGACCAATTAAGAATACATAACGCAACACAATATATGGGAAATCCCAAAGCGTTTCTGACCATACCACGCAAAGAGGCCGGCTACCGGCCCGTCAACGACAGGATTAAGGATTACGGAGAGGTCGAGCAGACTCTCAATCCGGAGGACCGGCGCCTACAGGCATCGCGCTGCATGGAATGCGGCGTACCGTTCTGCCACTGGAGCTGCCCCCTGGGCAACAAGCAGCCCGAATGGCAGGACCGCCTCTACAAAAACGACATACACGGAGCATACCGCCTGCTCACAGCCACCGACGACTTTCCGGAATTTACAGGACGCGTATGTCCGGCTCTGTGTGAGAAAGGATGCGTGCTCAACAAGGAGCATGAGCCTGTGACAATCCGTGAAAACGAAGCCGCAATCGTAGAGCGCGCTTTCCTCGAAGGTGTGGTGGAGCCACGCATACCCTCGAAGCGTACCGGAAAGCGTGTAGCCATAATCGGCTCAGGTCCTGCCGGACTTACATGTGCCAACCGCCTCAACCAACATGGCCACACCGTCACGATATTCGAGAAGAACGAAGCCTCAGGCGGCCTGCTGCGTTTCGGCATACCCGATTTCAAGCTCAACAAGAGCGTTATCGACAGGCGTGTGGACATTCTCAAGCAGGAAGGAATCGAATTCCGTACCGGCGTTGAAGTCGGTATCGACATTCCGTTGGCCCGGCTGACCGATGAATACGATGCTGTATGCATCGCCATAGGCGCCGAAGTGCCGCGCGACCTTCAGGTGGATGGCCGCGGACTGCATGGAGTCCATTTCGCGCTCGATCTGCTACGGCAACAAAACCGGGTGAATGCCGGACTGGAATTTTCAGCAGACAGCCGTATCTCGGCCAAAGACAAAAATGTGCTTGTAATCGGAGGAGGCGACACCGGAAGCGATTGTGTCGGGACTGCCAACCGGCAAGGCGCGCGTAGTGTGACCCAGATTGAAATCATGCCTATGCCGCCTGAAGGGGAAAATCCCGCTACACCTTGGCCCTACTGGCCTGTCGTGCTCAAGACTTCAAGCAGCCACCTGGAAGGATGCACACGCCGATGGCTGCTCGACACACGCCGGTTCATCGGCGATAAGGACGGACACGTAAGTGAAGTCGAAGTCGAAGAAATCGAATGGATTGACGATGCCGCCTCCGGCAGAAAGACCATAAAAAGGTCGGGCAAGACCGAAAAGATAAAGGCCGAGCTTGTGCTCCTCGCTCTCGGATTTACCAATCCGAAAGCCGAAGGGCTGCTTGAACAGGCCGGCGTAGAGAAAGACCCGCGCGGCAATGTCAAAGTCAGCGCCGACATGTCGACATCCGTGCCTGGAATATTTGCTGCAGGCGATGCCTCGACCGGAGCATCACTCGTAGTAAGATGCATAGCTTCAGGCCAACAGGCTGCTGAAGGCATACACCATTACTTATCGTCAAAATAGCATTTTCATATAGAGCCGCACACCTTCCGATAGGGATGCGGCTCTTCTATTATAACCAACTTACCGATAGATGGAACCTCTCAAACATGAATGCGGCGTGGCTATGGTGCGCCTGCTCAAGCCGCTTAGTTACTACAAGGAAAAGTACGGCACATGGCATTACGGCCTCAACAAGCTGTACCTGCTGATGGAAAAGCAACACAACCGCGGACAGGAAGCGGCCGGCGCCGGATGCATCAAAATGCACTCACCTGCCGGCACAGAATATGTGTATCGCGAGCGGGCACTCGGCTCAGGAGCCATTAGCGAGATTTTCTCGTCAATCAACCGACAGATAGAGCATGCCCGTCTCGACGACCATAGCGCGGAATGGGTAGAAGAGGAAGCTCCATTTATCGGAGAGATATACATGGGCCATCTCCGCTACTCCACCACCGGACGCAGCGGCATGAGCTACGTGCATCCGTTCCTGCGCCGCAACAACTGGTGCTCGCGCTCGCTTATGCTCTGCGGCAACTTCAACATGACCAACGTAGAGAGCATATTCTCGGAAGTGGTGGCCAAGGGGCAGCATCCGCGTATTTTCTCCGACACGGTAATAATCCTCGAGCAGCTCGGCTACTCTCTTGACAAGGAGAACTCACGTCTGCACCAGCTGTTCAGCCGGCAGGGCCTCGACGGCATCAATCGCGCCCGTGCGATTGAGGACAATCTCGACATACCGTCCATATTGCGCTCAACGGCCCCGAGCTGGGACGGCGGCTATGTAATCTGCGGGGCTGTCGGCTCAGGCGACATGTGGGCGCTGCGCGACCCCCACGGCATACGTCCCGCATTCTATTATGCCGACGACGAGATAGTGGTGGTAGCCTCCGAGCGTCCCGTGATACAGACTGTGATGGATGTCGCTATCAACGATGTGCATGAACTGGCTCCGGGCGCGGCCGTAATTGTGGCCAAGAGCGGAAATGTAAGTGTGGAGCAGGTGCTCCCCGCCGCATCCGACGCACGATGCTCATTTGAGCGAATCTACTTCTCGCGCGGCAGCGATGCCGACATATACCGCGAGCGAAAGGCTCTCGGATGTCAGCTTGCAGCACCGGTGACCGAGGCTTTGGGCGGCGACCTGCATCATGCAGTGTTCTCCTTCATTCCAAACACGGCGGAAGTAGCGTTTATCGGCATGTGTGAGGGTCTTGAGAGCGAACTGGACCGTCGCCGGGCAGAGGCTATTCTTGCCGCCCAGGAAAGAAACGTACTTACGCCCGCGGTGCTGGAAGAAATCATGAGCCGCAAACTGCGCGTGGAGAAGGTCGCCATAAAGGATATCAAACTGCGCACGTTTATAGCAGAAGGAGCCACACGCGCCGACCTCGCCACACACGTCTACGACGTGACGTACGGACTTATTGAGCCGGGCGTCGACTCTCTCGTTGTGATTGACGACTCAATAGTGCGCGGTACCACCCTCCGGCAGTCGATTCTGCGCATGCTCGACCGCCTGTCGCCACGACAGATAGTTGTAGTAAGTTCTTCGCCACAGGTGCGCTACCCCGACTGCTACGGCATCGACATGTCGCGTATGGGTGAGTTCTGCGCATTCCGTGCAGCCGTCGCACTACTGAAAGAGAGCGGACGCACCCATGTGCTCGACGATGTATACCGCCGCTGCCTGCAACAGGAATCGATGCCCGACTCTGAGATTGTAAATTGTGTGAAAGATATCTACGCACCATTCTCCGACGAAGAGATTTCAGCCCAGATAGCGCGCATGCTTACTCCCGAGGGCACACGCGCCGAAGTGAAAATCATATATCAGACTCTTGACGGCCTACACCGGGCGGTTCCATCCTCGCCGGGCGACTGGTATTTCTCCGGCGATTATCCTACGCCGGGTGGCATGCGCCTGGTCAACCGTGCCTACGTCAACTACTACGAAGGCCATCCCGACCGCCGCTGACAAGCCACCGCTACTCCTACACAAAAAAACGAAACATCCACCGTACGCAGTAGTCCGGTGGATGTTTCGTTTTTACGTTCCCAATCGGGAAATATCAGTTGACAGTAACCTCGTCGAGGAAGAACCAAGCGGGATATCCCACGCCATAGTGCCACGACGGGCATGTCTTCACGCCTGTTATGTCGACTTTTATATAGCGGGCCTTTACAGGCGAGGGCGATTCATGTCCGAGCGACACAAATTTCACCTTCGCTTCACGGTCCTCGGGCTGCACTTTCTCACCGAAGTGAGTGAAGTCTACACCATTGTTTGAAATGCTGTAAACCACCTTCTCCGGCAGAAGAATCCATGCACCGAGCTGATGGAGGAAGTCGGACGAAACCGACGAGAACTCTTTCTCCTCGCCAAGGTCGAGCACAAACGAGCCGTCAGTACCTTCCCAGCCGATCCAGCTCTCGACGAAAGTCGTGCCTCCGTATAGACCGTCGGTAAGAGCAGTCTCTCCGAGTTCGGCATATCGTCCTGTGGGAGGCACATTCCAGGTTATCTTTGCGCCGGCAGCCTTGTTGACAGTAGTGCCGGGCAGGAAGCGCTCCATATACAGTTTACAATATTCCGAGGGATGATTGCTGCGCTCGTTGAGTGTAGGCACTCCATATTCGGCCGTGCGCTCGTCAAACAGGGCGAGAGCCTTTTTCAGCACCTCAGGGTCGTGGCCCTGCTCGGTACGCGCGATTTCAAGTTCGGAATACTGGAGCGGCAGGCGCGCCATGCGCACACGGCGCAGCAACACCGAATCATTGGCAACGGCACGCTCGGCATCATCAAACAGCTCATTATAGCGCTTGCGACACTTCGCATTGAGCATACCGTCCTTGTGGGTCACCGGCGAATCGTAAATCCAAAGCTCTTTATCACTGGCGAGCAGACCACCCTCAAGCAGCTTTTCATACTGGTAGATATAGGGAGCGGCCGCACCATAGTAGCCGTCCATAAACGAGCGCATGAGCGAGTCGGCATTGAGGTACGGATTCCACATCAGCTTGCTCACCATATATGCCCTCATCTCGGAGAAATCGCCACCCTTCGAGCCGCCAATCTGCGAGAAGTGCATCGTAGCGTTATGCTCCTTGAAGAGTTGTATGTTTTTCTGGAGAATCGGGAAATTGGGGAATGGCGCCACCATGTTGTCGAAGTTGATGCCGTAGTCCCAGATAAAGATATTATTGGAAATCTTCGACCATCCCTCAAGAGCCTACATGAAGTCGCGGCCCGAGGCATTGTCGGTCAGAGGC
>NZ_JAIDKI010000202.1 GCF_029051885.1 Muribaculum sp. | reverse complement strand
CGGCGTAGCCCGGCGACTAAACACAAAAGCGCTCCGTACCGACGTTAAAATTCACCTCGCATCCCTACTCCACAACCCCATCGGCAACCACGACTCTTCATCATGGCGACCACGCTACATCAACAACTCCACGCGTTAGCGCATAGCCCCTTTGGGGGCGTCAACAACGTTAGCCCCACCCAAGAGCCGCATTAGCGGTTCGCAGGGTGGGGTCAGGTCAGCGCCATCCCACGGCATGCCCGGCGTAGCCCGGCGACTAAAACACACAAAACATGAACTAATTATTAAACGACCTTAAAAAGGAGGGGGCGGAGGCGGTATCTACGGGTTAAAATTCGTATCTTTGGGGTTGATTGCATATTACACACCCAAGCATAATCTGAATCTTACCTAAATAGAAATTCAAACATACTAAAAACCAAAAGATACCACGTGAAAAAATCAGTAATTTTCTTACCGGCGGCAGCACTCTGTCTGATGGCAGGATGCAACAGCTCAGCCAATAAGCCTCTTCTTACCGACGAAATCAAGTATGTGGATCCGTTTATCGGCACAGGATTCCACGGCCATACATTTCCGGGCGCCACACGTCCGTTTGCCATGGTACAGGTGAGCCCCGACACCCACATAATGGGCTGGGAGGCCAGCAGCGGATACCACTACGACGACAACGAGATATACGCATTCAGCCACACCCACCTCTCAGGCACCGGCATCGGCGACCTTGGCGACGTTGCCCTCCTCCCCTATTCCGGCGCCGACTCGCTCAAGCCGGTAGCTACATTCAGAAAAGAGACCGAGAAAGCCTCTCCCGGCTACTATGCCGTGCGCCTCGAAAACTTCGGTATAGATGTCGAGCTTACGAGCACCGACCGCGTAGGATTCCACCGATACACCTACGACAATTCCTCTGACCGCCGTGTGATGCTCGACCTTGGCCATATACTTCAGCCCAACTGGGGCCACAAGCTCATCGGCAATACATACAAAGAGGTCAACGACTCGACTGTAGAGGGAACCGTCAGCACACAGGGATGGGCCCACTTCCACGATGTATCGTACCGCATCGTATTCTCCGAGCCATTTGAAAGCGTAGCACGCTATATCGACGGAAAGACCACACCCGACACTCCCCCGGTAATAAAGACCGACCGCGACCTCAAGCTCCACTATAAATTCGCCGACAGCAAGGAGCCACTTTATATAAAGGTAGCGATATCTATGGTCGACCCCGACGGCGCCGCCAAAAACATGACCGCCGAACTGCCCGGATGGGACTTCGACGCCACACGCACACAATCGGCCGACATATGGAACAATGCCCTTTCGGCAATCGAAATCCAGGCCGACTCTACCGTGATGGTAAACTTCTACACCGCGCTCTATCATACGATGATTGCTCCCTTCGCCTACCAGGACACCGACGGCCGCTACCGTGGACTCGACAAGCAGGTGCACCAGGCCGAAGAGGGCTACACCAACTACTCGGTGTTCTCGCTATGGGACACTTTCCGCGCATTCCAGCCGCTGATGACAATCATCAGTCCCGAGCTGGCCGCCGACTGGGGCAAGGTGCTCGTGAAAGGCTATGAGCAGGGTGGCATTCTTCCCAAATGGCCTATCGGCTCGAGCTATACCGGATGTATGGTAGGATATCCCGCCGTGGCCGTGCTGGCCGACCTCTCATGCAAAGGACTTGCCGACAGTGCCAACATAGCCACATGGGCCGAAGCCGGAGCCGCATCGTCGGTATACCGCCCGGACCTCGCCGAAAAATTCAAGGGCACACGCGAGCTCGACCTTGTAACAATGCACCCCTATTATAAGGAGAAATATGGCTTCGTGCCCGCCGACTCTGTAAGCGAATCCGTATCGTGGGGTCTGGAGATGGCCTATGAAGACTGGTGTGTGTCGCAGCTCGCCGCCAAGGCCGGCATGGACTCCCTGGCAAAGGCCTATGCGGCCAAGGGCGAATACTACAAGCGCTACCTCGACCCGGAGACCAAGATGATGCGCCCCATCATGGGCGACGGAAAATTCCGCACACCATTCAATCCCCGCTACTCGGCCCACATGAAGAGCGACTACACCGAAGGCAATGCATTCCAGTGGAGCTTCTTCGCACCCCACGACATGGACAACTTCATCGAGACCATCGGCGGAAAGCCCGAGCTTGAAGCCCGTCTCGACACCCTGTTCACCACCTCGTCGCAGGTAGACGGCGCCGAAGCCTCCAACGACATAACCGGTCTGATCGGACAGTATGCCCATGGCAACGAGCCGAGCCACCACATGGCATATCTCTACAACTGGACCGACTCGCCATGGAAAGGCCAGGAACGCCTCGACTACATCATGCGCGAATTCTATACCAACGCTCCCGACGGTATAATCGGCAACGAGGACTGCGGACAGATGTCGGCATGGTACGTAATGAGCGCACTCGGACTCTATCAGGTAGCCCCCGGCATACCGGTGTACACCCTCGGGCGTCCGATGGTAGACCGCGCGATAATCCACGCACAGCACGGACCGTTTGAAATCGAGGTCAAGGACAACTCTCAGGCCAACATGTATGTAAAGCGCGTACTGCTCAACGGCAAAGAGCTCGACTCACCCTTCATATCCCACGAAGATATAGCCCGCGGCGGAAAACTCGTGTTCGAGATGTCGCCGACCCACTGATGACATATTTATTTGGCGCATCACGGAAATATAAATATATTTGCGTCATCAAAAGTCTAACATCTTAATTACATCAACTATGCTTAGCCAAAAATTACAGGACGCAATAAACGAGCAGATCAATGCCGAGCTTTGGTCGGCCTACCTATATCTGGCAATGTCGATGGATGCCGAAGCCAAAGGCCACAGCGGTGTCGCCAACTGGTTTTTCATCCAGTTTAAGGAAGAGCAGGACCACGCACGCATCTTCATGAACTATCTCAACTCGCGCGACGTAAAGGTAGTGCTCAAGCCCATCGCCGAAGTGCCCGAATCATGGCCCGGAGTAATCGACATGTTCCGTCAGACCCTCGAGCACGAGCGCAAGGTGACAGCCATGATCAACAATCTAGCCGCGATAGCCAAGGCCGACAACGACTTCGCATCGGTCAACCGCCTCGTATGGTTTATCGACGAGCAGATTGAAGAAGAGGAGACAGCCCGCAACCTTATTCAGGCCACCGAGGCCGTCGAGGACAACAAGTACGGCATGTACATGCTCGACAAGGAGCTTGCCGCCCGTACCTACAACACCCCTTCTCCCCTGGCGTCGGCAGAATAACCTCCACAGCACAGAATTTTCAAGGCGCGGCCTCACACTCCCCATGCAACGGGGCAGCGTGAGGCCGCGCCGACATAATATCCCCAACGCGCACACGTTAATAATAGTATGGGACATAACTGCATATACCTGCGATATACCGCGGCCATACTCTGCGCCCTGCTGCTGTGGAGCTGTGGAGGCGCCAAGCTCGCCGTTGCCGACGAGCAGATGGAACGCGGCGAATACTACGACGCATCGCGCACATACCGCGGAGTCTACAACAAGCTCAAGAAACGCGAGGAGCGCCCCCTGCGTGGAGAAGTCGCCTACAAGATGGGCCTGTGCTACCGCAAGCTCAACATGAGCGCCCGCGCTTCGGCGGCGTTCCAGAATGCCCTGCGCTACTCCTACCCCGACTCGCTGACACATCTCTACCTCGCACAGTCGCTACAGTCGGAGGGCCGCTACCGCGACGCCATAAACGCCTATCAGGATTATCTGGCCACAGCACCCCGTGACGCCGCAGTAGCCGAAACCGGCATAGCCGGATGCCGCAAAGGGATGGGAGCGAAGGCCTCCCCTACCCGATATGTCGTAAAGCAGGCAAAACTCTTCAACTCGCGCCGCGCCGACTTCTCTCCGATGTTTGCCGGCGACGACCACGACGTGCTTTACTTCACCACTACCAACGAAAAGGTGACCGGCTCAAACCGCAGCGAGATTACCGGAATGAAGAAGGGCGACATATGGGTGGCCCGCAAAAACGAGCAGGGCCAGTGGCAGCGTCCCGAAGCAGTGGAGGGAGAGCTCAACACCGAGCACGACGAAGGGATAATATCCTTCTCGCCCGACGGCTCAACCATGTATCTGACACGCGCGCGCCGCGAGCCAAACGCCCATACAGGAGTAGAGATATTCACATCACAGCGCAGCGATGCCAAATGGAGCGCACCGGTAAGATTTGAAATCACAGCCGACACACTCTCCAGCTACGGTCATCCGGCCGTGTCGCCCGACGGCAACTGGCTCATATTCGCCTCCGACATGCCCGGAGGGATGGGCGGACTCGACCTGTGGCGCATCAACCTGAAAGAGCGTGCGGGCAACCTGGAAAATCTCGGTGAATTCATCAACACCCCGGGCGACGAATGCTTCCCCTACATGCGCGCCGACAGCCTGCTGTACTTCGCATCTGACGGCCATGCCGGACTCGGCGGACTCGACCTGTTCCGCGCCGAGCAGACACCGTCGGGCGGATGGAACATAACCAACATGGGCTACCCGGTCAACTCCGCATCCGACGACTTCGGCATCACCTTCGGCGAAGGCGAGAGCGGCTACTTCAGCAGCAACCGCGGCGACGGACGAGGCTACGACCATCTGTACTCATTCGTGCTCCCCGACCTGAAGATAACCATCTCGGGCATGGTGCTCGACAAGGATGAGGAGCCTGTGCCAAACTCTGTGATACGTATCGTAGGCGACGACGGCTCCAACCAGAAAGCATCGGGCAAGGCCGACGGCAGTTTCTCGTTTCACCTGCAAAGAGGCGTGCGCTACGTGATGCTCGCGGGAGCAAAGGGGTATCTCAACGCAAAACAGGAATTCCAGGCCGACACCGCCGAAGTCGATGCCGAATATGGAGTTGACTTCATACTCGCCTCAATCAACAAGCCCAATGTCGTCGACAACATATTCTACGACTTCGACAAGGCCACTCTGCGCCCCGAGTCGAAGACCGCACTCGACTCCATCGTACAGGTGCTCCGCGACAATCCCAACGTAACCATAGAAATGGCCTCGCATACCGACCGCTGGGGCTCTGAAGAGTACAATCAGAAGTTGTCGCAGCGTCGCGCCCAATCGGTAATCGACTACCTTATCGCCGCAGGCATACGCCCCGAGCGCCTGTCGCCGCAGGGCTACGGAAAATCACGTCCGAAGACAATCACAAAACGTCTCGCACGCCAGTATCCACAATTCAAGGAGGGCGACGTGCTCAACGAAGAGTTTATTCTCGCCCTTCCTGAGGAAGAGCAGGAAACGGCCGACCAGATCAACCGGCGCACCGAATTCCAGGTGCTGTCAATCGACTACCACATGTACTGATTTTATACCCAGGAAAAGGGTATCACCCCTGATTACGGCGCATGTTGCGCGGATGGTGACACAATATCTCGCGGCGCAGTTCGGTACGGTCGAGATGGAGATATATCTCGGTCGTGCCAATCGACTCATGACCGAGCATCTGCTGTATGGCACGAAGGTTGGCACCACCCTCAAGCAGGTGTGTGGCAAACGAATGTCGCAGCGTGTGGGGGCTGATTGAGCGTGTTATTCCCGCCATTGAGGCCAGCTTCTTTATTATGTAGAATATCATGACCCGCGTGAGATGCGTGCCCCGGCGGCTCAGAAACAGATACTGCTCCTCGCGGGGCTTGATATCTATGGCCGCACGTTCAGGCAGATAGTCGCGTATCTCCCCGATGGCAGCCGGCGATATCGGCACGATGCGCTCCTTGCTCCCCTTGCCCCGCACCCTTACATACCCTTCGTCGAGAAACACCGACGACAGTTGCAGCTCCACAAGCTCGGTGACACGCAGTCCGCAGCCGTAGAGGGTCTCCATTATCGCACGGTTGCGCTGCCCCTCCTGGCTACCCATGTCGATACACCCTATCATAGCGTCAATCTCCTCGACGGTGAGCACCTCGGGGAGCTTGCGCGCATGCCTGTTGGTCTCGAGCAGCAATGCAGGGTTGGCATCCATATATCCCTCCATATGCAGGTATTCGAAGAAAGAGCGTATGCCGCATATGATACGCGCCTGCGTGCTGCCGGCAATGCCAAGGTCATGAAGGCCGGCTACGAACTCCTGAAGAGTGTCGGCCGAGACATTAGCGACAGACATATTCACGTCGCTGAGATATACACCGAGTTTGCGCACGTCGGTTGAGTAGGCGTCACATGAGTTCTGACTCAGGCCCTTCTCCAGCAGCAGATACGTGTAATAATCCTCAAGCAGTTTATCCCATTCCGGAAGAGCGCGCATAAATAAGTAGACAGACTTTGAAAAATATATAAAACATCACCTTAAAACCACAGGCTGAAGCGCTGACGCGGCAGATGGCGCAGCCCTACTATCACAGCAACCCTGCTGTTGGTGAAGGTCATGCCATGGGTGATGCGCGACTCAACGTCGGCAAAGAGCGAGGCCATGGCCTGCGAGCTCATAAGATTGCGGAAAATCACGGTCCCCCCTTTGGTGAGAGCTTCGACCAGGGCATCGGCACACCCCGCGGTATCACTCCCATGGTCAACAGAGTTGACAAGGATAAAGGGAGCGGTGGATGCAATACGGCATTCCGATTCGTAGCGGGCGATTGCGGAATCAATCGAGAGGCACGTCTCAATACGCCCGGAGTATCTGCGGGTCACTTCATCATACACCACATCGTGTGCGTCGGCACCCTTGTATATAATCATCCGCGACGACGACGACACGTCGAGCAACGCCGTAGTCGACACTCCGTAGGATGTGCCTATCTGCATCATCACCTCAGGATGGAAATAGCAGGCTATGCGAAAAAGCATCCTTGCCGATTTCATCGAAATCAACTTCGGACGCTTACCCTCTACCTTATTGGCAAGCGAGGCTGCAATGGTGCGCCGCTCCTGTATGTCGGAATAGGCATAATAGGCCAACTGTTCGCGCAACACTCTGAGCACAAACATATAGGCAAACGGGGAGTGTATGCCGAATCCCCGGCTCCGCTTGTAACGGTTGACAGCGGTGAGATACAGTTTAAACCGCTTCTTTATCTTTACCACGGGCAGGGAGCGTAAATATGGCAAACAGAATAGCAGCGAGTACGGATAGATAGATTACGATTACCGAAGCCATCGAAATAATACCTGTCACTCTTACCGACTCAGGACGGTATGTCATGACGATATCGTGAGCGCCGGCCGGCACGCGGACAGCACGCAGCAGATAGTCGACACGACCCAGCGGCACCGAGGTACCGTCGACGGTGACCTCCCATCCCCAGGGGAAGTATACCTCGGAGAATACGGCCACACCGCCGTTGGCGCTCTTTACCCTGTAGGTCAGGCGGTCGGGGGCATATGATGTCTCATAAATAGTGTCGCCGACAACCTTGGCAGGCACCGAAGTGCCAAGCACATCGCGGAACCGGCTATCGCTCACAGCCGTAACAGCCGGATCGATATTGTCGATGGCCGCCATCTCGGCGTCAGCACCGTCCACATACATAACCCTGTCGACGAGCCACGCATTGCCGAGTGCGCCAGGATTTTCCACCACCTCGTTTTCGCCCATCACCACATACTTGGCGTTGAGCATATTGAGCACATTCATATCGGCTTCCGAAGGTTGCCCAGAAAGGAACTTGCCGAGATGACGCTCAATCATATCCTGATAGCGGGTGAGTTTGGCCGCATGATAGCCGCCGATTGTCTTATGATGGTACGACGGACCTGCCTCGTTGAAGCGTGGTATATCCATCACCCTGTAGTTCATGGTTGTATCAGCAAGAATCTTTCGGTCGGCACCTGTAAGAGGGAACGGAGTGCCCTGGGCCAGCTGACGGGGAACAAAACTTGCCGAATCGAGATATCGCTTGTTGACGCTGAAGAGATCGACAGTGACAATCACCACAAGCAGAGCCGCAAGCACCTTGACGTTAATCTTACGGTTGCCGTAAAGCCACAGCGCCACCGCTCCGGCCACGATAAACGCCAGACTGCGGAAACTGTCGGCCGAAATCATCGACATGCGTATCTTCTGCACGGCGGCAAAAAGCTGGGCATAAGGAGCCTCCATGAGATATCCTCCATAAGCAGCCGCCTCCTGCTCGCTCAGGAAGCTGCCATACAGCTCGGGCGCGAACATGCCGGCCAGGCATAACACGGCGCAGATACCAAACGTGATGAAGAACGGCTTCTGATAGCGCGCCTTCCACTCGTCGCGGTTGGCGGCAACCTCCTTAAGTGCGAGTATGGCCAGCAACGGGATGGTAAACTCAGCCACCACCAGTATGCTTGCTACCGTACGGAACTTATTGTACATCGGGAAATAATCAATCATGATGTCGGTAAGCCACATCATGTTGTGTCCCCAGGCGAGCGCTACCGATATTATGGTACATATCAACAGCATCCACTTGACAGGCCCCTTGACTATCACACATCCCAACAGGAAAAGAGCCACGAGCAACGCACCTACATATACCGGACCGTTGGTCATCGGCTGGTCGCCGAAGTATTGCGGCAACTGTCCGAGGTACGGAGCAATCTCACCCGGGAGCTGCCCGGAAGCAGTCAGTTTGCCGGCTTCGGGCACATCATACAACGATAAAAACTTATTGCTTCCGGCCTCCGGCTTAATTGTAGCACCGCCCTTCACATTAGGTATGAGCAGAGAGAATGTCTCGCTCTTTCCGTAGCTCCAGGCCGTGATATAGTCCTTGTCGAGGCCTCCGCCCTTGTTGTCCTGACGTTCGTCGGCCGAAGTGAGCTCACTGTGGCGACCACGCATCGACTCCTTGGAGTATTCATAGGTATGATAGAGATTCGGACAGTTGGCCATTACCGCCAGCACCGCCGATACCGCGAGCACGCATGTGGCCTTGACCCAACGTCGCATATTATGGCTGCGGAAGAGCATCACTGCGTAGGCAATCACAAATCCGACAACCACAATCATGAAGTAGTAGGACATCTGCACATGATTACCGGCAATCTGGAACATTGCGAACAGAGCAGCCAGCGCACCTCCGGCGAGATAGCGCCCACGGTAGGCAAGCACCATACCGGCGATTGTCGGGGGTATGTAGGCCAGCGTATAGAACTTCCATATATGTCCGGCCCCTATGATGATTATGAAGTAGGACGACATACCGTAGGCAATCGCGCCCATAAGCGCAAAATACCATCGTACCCTCATGGCCAACAGCAGGATAAAGAATCCCATCATCATGATAAACAGAAGGTTGACCGGCGAAGGAAGCCAAAGTCCATAGGCCGTGCGCACTGCCGATATCACCTTGGCAGCCGCATAGTCGGGAGAAATCTGGAATGTAGGCATACCGGAGAACAGAGCGTTGGTCCATCGCGGCGTATCTCCGGTCTCTCCGCGCCATGTTTCTACTTCATGGCTTATGGCCACACCCTGCAAGGTGTCGTGCTGACGCAGTTCGCCACCCTGTATCGCATCCGGCCAGAAGAACGCCAGCGAAATGCCTGCCAGTATGACAACCGACACAATGAAACCAATAAAATTACGCGAAGTCAGGAACTCTCCGAGTCGCTGCCCTATCGATGATTTATTTAAGGAAATGGCCATGATTATAAGGGGTATTATGCAAGAGCGCAGCCATTACAAATTAGTTGATTGACTCAATGATAGAGGAAAGAGCGGTATACACGCGCTGTGTAGCGCCGAGGTGTTCGCGGATATAATGTCCGGCAGCACGTCCGGCTTTGTGCAGATATTCTGAATCGGATACAAGCGGATCGATAGCACTTATAAAACCGGCCTTGTCGCTGAATGTGAACGCACCTCCACACTCAATCATATCAGACGCCTCCTTGAATTTCCGGTAGTTCGGACCGAAAAGCACAGGCATGTCGTAGACGGCGGCCTCGTTGATATTATGTATCCCGGCGCCGAATCCGCCTCCGATATATGCGATATCGCCATAGCGGTATACGCCCGAGAGCTTTCCATAGCAGTCGACAATCAGACAGTCGGCTTTTGCAGCTTCTTCGGGAGTGGCCTTTGACAGGCACGCAACCGGCCGGTTGAGTTTAGACACAATATCCTCGATACGGTCGGCGCGCACCTCATGGGGCGCGATTATCAGCCTTACCTCGGGATGTGAGTTGACATAAGGCAGCAACAGCTCTTCATCGGGAGGCCATGTGCTTCCTGCCACTATTGTCAGCCCTGAGGTATCCGATATCGCCTCGGCCTGAGGCACGTCGGGACGTTCGCGCATGATGTCGGTAACACGGTCGAAACGTGTGTCGCCGGCCACGGATACATTATATACACCGATGTCAGCGAGCAGACGCATCGAGTTGTCGTCCTGCACGAAGATATGGGTGTAGCACCGCAGCATGGAGCGGAACATGCCTCCCCATGGCTTGAAGAAAACCTGCGACTTGCGAAATATCGAGGAGATGATATATGTGGGTATACCGCGACGGCGCAGTTCCTGGAGATAATTCCCCCAGAACTCATACTTTATAAACAGAGCCATGCGCGGCTTTACTGCGTCGAGAAACGCTTTTACATTACGAGGAGAGTCGAGAGGAAGATAGCTTACAGCATCGACAAGAGGGAAATTGCATCTCACCTCATAACCCGACGGAGAAAAAAATGTAAGCAGAATCTTCGCCTGCGGATGAAGGCGACGCACCATCTCTATGAAAGGACGTCCCTGCTCAAACTCACCCAACGAAGCGGCGTGCACCCATATGTAGCCATGGTCGCTGTCAATCGTACGCCGCAGATAGGGCAACGCTTCGCGCTGTCCTTTGAGAAGACGACGTACCTTATCGCTGCGAAGCGCAGCGATACGCATACCAAGACCATACAGGCTTATGCCGGCATTGTAGAGGAGATTCATTACTCTGGGAGTGTGATGGTCTGGCGTCCGCGGTCTATACGGTTGATTGTTTCTTCCTTACCCATCAGTTCGGTGATATCAAACATGTGGGGGCCCTTGCACTCTCCGACTACAGTAAGGCGGAAAGCGTTCATCACATTGCCGAGATGATATCCTTTCGACGCAATCCATTCGAGCACAACCTTTTCAGCTGCTGCCGATGAGAAGTCGTCGATACCGCGGATTACCTCGATGAGTTCCTCCATGATACGGGGGGTGTCGGCATTCCAGCGCTTCTTCACATCCTTTGGAGCATACTCGGTGGGAGCCACAAAGAAGAAACGTGCCTGATCCCAAAGGTCGCGTACGAAATAGATACGGCTCTTTACCATACCCACGGCACGCGCTATGTATTCGTCGGTGAAGTCATCGGGATTTACGCCATGCTCACGGAGCACGGGCTTGAACAGTTCGGCAAGCTCTTCGTCGCTTTTCTTGAGCAGATATTCATGGTTAAACCATTTTCCCTTCTCGAAATCAAAGCGAGCGCCTGAGCGAGAGCAGTGAGCAAGATCAAAGCGTTTTACAAGCTCGTCCATTGTCATAAGCTCGGAATCGTCGCCGGGATTCCATCCCAGCAGGGCAAGGAAGTTGACAACAGCTTCGGGAAGATAGCCCGACTCACGATATCCGGAGCATACCTCGCCACCTTCGGGATGCCATTCGAGAGGGAATACGGGGAATCCCAGACGGTCTCCGTCGCGCTTGCTGAGCTTGCCTTTTCCGTCAGGCTTAAGCAGCAAGGGCAGATGCACGAACTCAGGTGCAGTGTCGGCCCATCCGAAGGCCTCGTAAAGCAGTACATGAAGAGGGGCCGAAGGGAGCCACTCCTCGCCACGAATCACATGGGTCACCTCCATAAGATGGTCATCCACGATATTGGCAAGATGATATGTAGGCAGGTCGTCGGCGCTCTTATATAGCACTTTGTCGTCGAGTACCGACGAATTGATTGTAACCTTTCCGCGGAGCAGGTCGTTGACCACAACGTCGCGTCCCGGCTCAACCTTGAAGCGCACCACATAGGGATGTCCCTCGGTTATGAGTCGGTCGACCTCGCCACCCTTCATTGTAAGGGAGTTGCGCATCGAGCCGCGGGTAGTGGCGTCATACTGGAAGTTGGGCACCTCCTTGCGCTTTTCCTCCAGTTCGGCGGGGGTGTCGAAAGCGATGTATGCCTTGCCGCGGTCGAGCAGACGGCCTACATGCTCACGATATATATCGCGTCGCTCGCTCTGCTTGTATGGACCGTAGGCACCTCCCTCGCGCACGCCTTCATCGATGCCGATACCGAGCCATGCGAGAGCTTCGTTGATGTAGTCTTCGGCACCCGGCACAAAACGGTTTGAGTCGGTGTCCTCGATGCGAAGTATCATATCGCCACCATTCTGGCGGGCGAAAAGATAATTGTATAAGGCGGTACGAACGCCGCCGATATGCAGGGGCCCGGTAGGTGACGGGGCAAATCTTACTCTAACTTTACGATCCATAAGGGTACAGATATGTAATTTGCCGCAAATTTAAACAATTTTTCGCAAACTGCGAAGAGCTTGTTTAAATTCCCAGACGTGGGCATGTGCGTCAAATAGGTCTGTATCACACACCGTCACACTCCATACAAGGACAATGCTAAGCGCGTATCTCCACCACGAAGCGGGCGCCTCGCTTATAGCTGCTGTCGAGGGTAATGGTACCGTTCATTTTGGCGAGCTTGAGCGAGCATATCGGCAGTCCGAGCGCATCGCCCTCCGTAAGGTCGCGGATTTCGGTAAACGGCTTGAAAATACTTTCGGCAATCTCCTCCGGGATTCCGGGACCGCTGTCGGTAACGATAAACTGGTAGAGCTTTGCCCCGCGTTTTTTTATCTCCAGGGAGATACGTCCACCCTCGGGAGTATATATCGCGGCATTTTCCAGCAGATGGGCAAGCACCTGGCGCAAGGGGTCGACAGCAAGAGCCACATTGACTTTGGGAGCATCGACAGCAAGATTGACACCTTCCTTTACCTTATCACGGATTCCCTCCATCATATCCTGACAGAGAGCCTGTGTATTGCAATCCTCCACTTCATAGCCGCAGTCGAGAGTATTCTCAAGGTCAGACAGTTCGCGGATATCATCCAGGAAAGCATTAATCGCAACCACTGGTTTGAGCGACTGGTCAAGCAAGCCTATCGTAGGGCGCAGCTGGGCGGATATATTAGCTATAAACTCGTTTTTCAGACGGTTGTGCTCGTTGGCAATCTCTATAGTATGTTTCTGTCGGCGCGTAAGCATTATATACCGCATCAGCACAAAGCCCGCAAGTACAAGAACTCCGGCAAGAATGGCCGCAAGCACACACAGGCTTATTATTATATACTGCTTGCCGGTGATTGTGCTGTCTTTCTCGGCTATTACAGCCAGGCTGTCATCGTATTTCTTCTGCAGTGCCGCCAGCTCATCGGCCGCAACGAGTGTACGCACAGAGTCGTTCCATGCCAGCAGTTTATCATAAGCCCTGGATGCAAGGCGCGCATTGTTGCCCTTCACAGCCATATCTATCAGCGTACGGTAGCAATCGCTCACACCATCATAATCCTTTGCTGACTTGTATTGGCCGATGAGACGGTTGATTGCAGCGTCGCCCTGCTGCGGCATGCCGAAAGTATAGTAGTATATCGCCTGGGCGTAAAGTGCATCGTTGGCTATCGAGTCGTTGCCTGAGGCTTTTGCAAGCTGCTCAAGGCCGGAAAGGAGTTCTTTAGAACGTGCGGCATTTTTCAGTTTCATATACATCTGCAGGCGTTCGCGTCCGATAGTATAGTGCAACGCCGGCAGCTGCTTTCCCGATGCTGTCTCCACGTCGGTCAGGGATGTCTCCACTTTGCGCAACAGGTCGAATGCCTCCTTATAATAATTCTCGCGATGATAAAGCGCACTCGCCTTTACTCCGCATTCCACGGCGTCGGGCATATCCTTTTGGGCATAGAACGAGTTGTAGGCCTGAAGAAAATAATAACGGGCCTTGGTATACTCCTTATCGGCCAAAAAAGTCCGGGCCTGCTTCTTATAATCCGCTCCTCTCGATTGCGCGACAGCAAGATTTGACACTACCGACATTGCAGCGAGCAGCAAGAATGTTAAAAGTCTGTTCATAACAAGTAGCTAAGTATATAACGCACTGATTTTATCACAATATCGCCACAAGACGAGCATCAACACGAATGCCCACACCCTATATACGGGATAATCCGCCTGTAGCGGTCATATGCCATGATACTCCTTCTGAGTCAGGAATACTCAAGGCTTAATTTATTATGGTATCGATTGAAGAAAACGAGGCAGCTTTCCTTTTTATTCACCAATTTCTCTGCAAGGTAGCAATATTTCAGAATCACTACAAATATATTAACAGCAATTAATATATAATAACACATGGGAGCCGGCACGTCAATATACACCGAGCCGCACTGCCGGGCGTCGGCACCGGCTGAAACATGCCGGCAGCGACGCCACAACAATGCGGCTTGACGGTATAATTGAAATCAGGGCTATGAGCCCTTAGAAACTGTTTAAATTCATATCACTTTGTTTTTGAGGAGTCAACAAAAAGACATCTGACATTCTCTCTCAAAATCTGTATCATATAAATTTAGAGCTTGTTTAATAATAAATGTTACCGTCAGGGCGGTCAATCGTCGAGCATATTTTCGCTTGTGATGAGGGA
>NZ_JAIDKI010000201.1 GCF_029051885.1 Muribaculum sp. | reverse complement strand
GCGAGGGCCGTCTGGCTGGCGTGGAAACCGGGAAAGGAGAGGTTGCCGGTTTGCCGGAAAGTATCTGATTCTCACTGTCATTGAAATCTCTTGCAAAAGATGAGTCATTCCCGTCAGGAAAAAATCGAGGCTATCGGCCGGGTTATAGACACTCTTGAACGCTTGCGTGTCGAGTGTCCGTGGGATCGCAAGCAGACCAACCAGTCGCTGCGTCCTAACACAATCGAAGAAACATATGAGCTCTGCGAGGCTCTTCTAAATGAGGACAACGCCAATATCTGCAAGGAACTTGGCGATGTCCTTCTTCATATACTTTTCTATGCCAAGATAGGGGAGGAGAAGGGCGCTTTTGACATCGGAGATGTGGCCACGTCGCTCAACAACAAGCTGATTTTCCGTCATCCACATGTGTTTGGCGAGGCCAAAGCGGCCGACTCCCATGCTGTGGAACAGCGCTGGGAGGAGATAAAGCTCAAGGAGAAGGGCGGCAACCGTACGGTGCTTGCCGGAGTGCCGTCGTCGCTCCCCGCGCTTATAAAGGCCTACCGTATACAGGAAAAGGCCGCCAACGTAGGGTTTGACTGGCATGATAATGCCGATGTGTGGGACAAGGTGAAGGAAGAGGTCGCGGAATTTGAGGCCGAAGCCTTGGAGGGCGACAGAGAGAGGATGGAGGCGGAGCTTGGCGATGTGCTGTTCAGCATAATCAACGCAGCCCGTAAGTACGGCATCAATCCGGAAAACGCTCTTGAACGTACCAACCAGAAATTCATATCCCGTTTCGGCTATGTCGAGAAGGGGGCTATGGAGAAGGGACGTTCGTTGCGCGACATGTCGCTTGAGGAGATGGATGCCCTTTGGGACGAGGCTAAATCACTTGAAGTAAAACGGCAAGACAATCAGAAATGAGCAATTCGGGAAAACGCCGTGTAGGCATATTTATGGGCTGTGTCGTGGCGCTTTTTGTTGCCGTGCTTGTGGCTCAGGCCCATGTGGAACGCCGGTACAGGACTACTGCGTCGCAGCATATAACTCTGGTGGTCGACAGTATAGACTATCGCCGGGATCTTACCCGCGTCTACGGAAAACTTATCGGCCGGCCTCATACCTCGCAGCGCATCGACGCTCTTACGCTGACGTCGGGCGACATGGCGCATCAGGCTGTCGATATCGACGGCGTTGACTTCAGCCGCTGGTTTCAGTGGGAAGAAGATGGCGTCATTGCGGTGGAAATAGATTTTGAGGCGATGGCTCCGATAAGAGACGGCGTGATTACGATAAATACCCCGCGAGGAGTCGACACGATGCGTATTGACCGGCCATGAAAGTGTGTATTACCGAGAAACCGTCGGTAGCCAAGGATATCGCCGCCATACTGGGGGCTGACGTGAAGCGCGACGGATATTACGAGGGTGGCGGATATAGAGTGACGTGGACCTTCGGACATCTCTGTACACTCAAAGAGCCGGCCGATTATACCGACCTGTGGAAGCGGTGGTCGCTCGGTGCGTTGCCTATGCTGCCGCAGCGGTTTGGCATAAAGCTGATACCCGACGCGGGCATTGAGCGTCAGTTCAATGTCATACGCTCGCTTATCGCCGAGGCCGACGAGGTAATCAACTGTGGCGATGCCGGCCAGGAGGGTGAGCTGATACAGCGCTGGGTTATGCAGCTCGCCGAGACCAAATGTCCGGTAAGGCGTCTGTGGATCAGCTCGCTTACCGATGAGTCGATACGTGAGGGATTCCGGGAGCTGAAGCCTCAGAGCGATTATGACCGGCTGTATCATGCCGGCCTGTCGCGTGCCATAGGCGACTGGATTCTCGGCATGAACGGCACCCGGCTTTATTCGCTCAAGTATTCGTCGCCTGGCAATGTCCTGTCGATTGGGCGTGTGCAGACTCCCACTCTTGCGCTTATAGTGCAGCGGCAGAATGAGATAGACAATTTTACTCCTCAGGATTACTGGGAGCTCAAGACGCTGTATCGCGAGGCCACATTCAGCGCTGTCGAAGGGCGGTTCAAGACTGAGGCCGAGGCTCAGGCTGTGGTCGACCGTATCTCGGCCGTGCCGCTTGTGATACGCGATGTGACCGACAAGAAAGGGCGAGAGGCTCCTCCGCGATTGTTTGACCTTACTTCGCTTCAGGTAGAGTGTAACCGCAAGTGGGGCTGGACAGCCGACGACACACTCAAGACCATCCAGTCGCTTTATGAGAAGAAGGTGACCACATATCCGCGTGTCGACACCACCTATCTGAGTGATGATATATACCCGAAGGTGCCAGATATCATGCGGCGTATGACTCCATATTCCCGCTGGACCGAACCTGTGCTTGCCACGAAGCTGCCTAAATCGAAAAAGGTGTTTGACAACTCCAAGGTAACTGACCACCACGCGATTATTCCTACGGGGCAGTCGCCGTCGGCTCTTGTGGGACGTGAGCGCGACTTGTATCATCTTGTAGCGATGCGCTTTATCGCCGCGTTCTATCCCGACTGTCAGTTCCGTCAGACTACTGTGATGGCCGATGCCGCCGATGTCGCTTTCAAGGCAACGGGAAAGGTGATAGAAAGCCCGGGGTGGCGTGCGCTTTTTGCCGACAAGGATAAGAAGACACAGGAGCAGGGCGAGGCTTCCGGAGGTGATTCTGCCGACGGTATCCTCCCTCCGTTTGTTGTCGGTGAGTCGGGCCCGCATGCTCCTTCTGTCACAAAAAAGCAGACTCAGCCTCCAAAGCTATATACTGAAGGTACGCTTCTGCGCGCCATGGAGTCGGCCGGAAAGACGGTTGATGACGAGGATTTGCGGGAAGCTATGAAAGAAAACGGTATCGGACGTCCGTCGACACGTGCGGCCATAATCGAGACTCTGTTCAAGCGGCATTATATCGCACGCAAGGGTAAGAGTATCACGGCTCTTCCTGCCGGAATCGAGCTGATAGCTACTATTAATGAGGAATTGCTGAAAAGCGCCAAACTTACCGGCCTTTGGGAGAACAAACTGCGTCGTATCGAGCGCGGCGAGTTTTCTGCGGCCGAGTTTATCGCCGAGCTTAAAGACCTTATGGTGCAGATAGTACACAATGTGCTGAGCGACAACTCGATGCGTAGGATTGATACCGGTGCCGCTCCTTCGGGAGGTAAGGGCGGAGGAAGTGCCGCCGGTGCAGCCGTAGCTGAGGCTCCAAAGCCTCCAAAGCCGCGCGCTCCGCGTATTAAGAGTATCGAAGAGATTGTCTGTCCGTTGTGTGGCGAAGGGCATCTGCTCAAGGGACGCACGGCCTATGGGTGCAGTCGTTTCAGGGAAGGGTGTACGTTGCGTCTTGATTTCGAACAATATTCTCCGGAACTGACACCCGGTAAGCTGCGCGATATGGTAAAGAAAGCGTATCCCAAGAAGTCGGTCAAATGATTCCGCCGGCAACTGAATAATAATATTATACTGTATGAGTACGAATGATGAGATATTTCCGGTGGTAGAGCCCGATGGTAGAGTTGTAGGAAAGGCCACGCGTGGTGAGTGTCATGGCGGCTCGATGCTGCTTCATCCTGTGGTTCATCTGCATGTCGTAGGGCCTGACCATACGTTATATCTACAGAAAAGAGCCATGACCAAAGATATACAGCCCGGAAAATGGGATACAGCCGTGGGCGGGCATGTGGACTTTGGTGAGAGTGTAGATGAGGCTCTCCGGCGTGAGGCGCGTGAAGAACTTGTGCTGACCGATTTTGAATCCTGTGCTTTGCCGCCATATGATTTCTGTTCCGAACGCGAGAGTGAACTTAT
>NZ_JAIDKI010000200.1 GCF_029051885.1 Muribaculum sp. | reverse complement strand
CCAGGGTCGTATAGCTTGAGACGATTTTCGACATGTGACGAAGGAGTGTACTTTATGTACACGACTGAGGAACAGGGTGAAAAGCGGCCAAGATATACGAAGCAACCGGTAATTTTATAATTCCTCAATCTCTTGCTGAATTTGAAATAAATACAAAAATATATCAACGATATTAAACAAATTACCTCCAGTCGGTCAATCGCCGGCATCTTTCCGCCTGCTCTTCGGTCGTTATGGAACCCCATAACTCCCTCATCACAAGCGAAAATCTGCTCGACGATTAACCGCCCTGACGGTAACATTTATTATTAAACAAGCTCTTAATCCGTGTAGCATCATCAACGCCAAAGCAGGCAAGTGTCAAGAGAACTGCAAATGGTGTGCGCAGTCAAGCCATTTTAATACGGGTGCGGCCAACTATGAGGTTGTCTCTCCCGACAAAGTACTCGACCAAGCCCGCAATGACGAGGCCAAAGGAGTCAAACGGTTCTGTCAGGTAACAAGCGGACGTACTCTCAGCAAAGACTCTCTAAAAAGGATATGCGAAAACTATCGTGTGCTCAAGCGTGACACCGCCCTGTTTCTCTGCGGCTCTCTGGGACTGCTTGACCGAGAAAGCCTTCAAGAGCTATGGGACGCGGGTATGCGCCGATATCACTGCAATCTGGAAACAGCACCATCATACTTCAGCCGTCTATGTACCACACACACTATCGACGACAAAATACGCACACTGCGTCATGCCCGCGAAATCGGATTCCAGATATGTAGCGGCGGTATTATTGGAATGGGTGAGAGCATGCACCAACGTGTCGAGCTCGGCATTAAGCTACGTGAGGTGGAACCCGACTCGATACCTGTCAACATTCTTGTACCGGTAAAAGGGACTCCGCTTGCCGAAGCCACACCGATAACCGACCGGGAGATACTTACCACAATCGCCATATTCCGGTTTCTCCATCCTAAAGCCGAATTGCGTTTCGCCGGTGGAAGAGCACGTCTCTCCCGGGAGACACAACTGAAAGCTCTCGCTATCGGTATCAACTCGGCTGTGGTCGGCGATCTGCTCACTACCGTCGGATCAAAAATCGACGATGACATGCATCTCGCATCCGAAGCCGGATATATCGTTGAGGCACATCTCTGACAATGACCGTCGTTGACAAATACCAATTATGTGGTATTGTACAGAATATAATTCATTACTAATTTTGCATGTACGGTATTAAGAAATTATTGTCCTGACAATCCTACAGCGAGGTACTGCAATTTCATACCGTCAGCTTGAAACAAACTAAGAGCTTATGGCAAAGATATATCAAAATCTCACTGAACTTATTGGAAATACCCCACTCCTTGAAATAAAAAACATCGAACAGGCAGAAAATCTAAAAGCACGGCTGCTTGTTAAAATAGAATATTTCAATCCCGGTGGAAGTGTCAAAGACCGTGTGGCACTGTCGATGATTGAAGACGCTGAAAAATCAGGCATACTCGCACCCGGTGCTACTATAATAGAGCCGACAAGCGGCAATACCGGAATCGGACTTGCATGGGTGGCTTCAGTAAAAGGATACAAATTGATTCTTACCATGCCGGAAACCATGAGCCTCGAACGCCAGAACCTGCTTAAGGCTCTTGGCGCGACACTCGTGCTCACTCCCGGAGCGGAAGGTATGAAAGGCGCTATACGAAAAGCAAACGAACTGAAAGAAGAAAATGCAGGCGCCGTGATACTGCAACAGTTTGACAACCCAGCCAATCCGGCAATACATGAGCAGACTACAGCCCGGGAAATATGGGAGGATACTGATGGTGAAATCGATCTCTTCGTGGCAGGTGTAGGCACCGGAGGCACAATCAGCGGTACTGCCACAGGATTGAAAAGACACAATCCGGCAATAGTTGCTGTAGCTGTCGAGCCGGCTTCCTCTGCGGTATTGTCAGGAAGAAATCCCGGCCCACACAAGATACAGGGGATAGGAGCAGGATTCGTGCCCAATAACTTCAACCCGGAAGTAGTGGACCTCATAATGCCTGTAGAGGATAACGACGCGATAAAAGCATCGCGTATGCTTGCTGAAAAAGAGGGTCTTCTCGTAGGAATATCGTCGGGCGCAGCGCTTTATGCCGCTCTGCAACTTGCAAAGAAGGCTGAAAACGAGGGCAAAACCATCGTAGCCCTGCTTCCTGATACAGGAGAGCGTTACCTTTCGACTGTTCTTTACGCTTTTGACGAATATCCTATTGGATAAAATCATGTAGTAAGACTATCTAAACCAATTTCTAAGGTAAATGGCTGATTATGCAAATTTTATATTAGCCGACAATCAGGATATAACCCGTGCAGGGATGCACGGGTATATATCTTTTATATTCAGCAACGCAAGCATTACTGATATCTGTGACAAGCAACACCTTGTGTCCAGACTGTCGGAAGACTCCCACAGCGTTGTGGTGCTTGATTATACTCTGTTTGACATCAACGGCATAGAGGAATTATTGATAATTGTGAGACGCTTTCCATCCGCTCACTGGATATTGTTTTCCAATGAACTTAGCGACAACTTTATGAGGCGTATAAGCGCAGAGTGCAACATAAGCATGATTCTGAAAGAGACATCGGCCGACGAGATACACTGTGCTCTGCGTTGCGCATGTCATGGCGAGCGTTTTATATGCCATCAGATTGCCAATATGCTCATACAGACACCCGAACGCCGCGAGTTATCCAACAATCTTACCCCAACCGAGACTGATATACTCAGACTCATAGCAAAGGGGATGACAGTAAAGGAGATTGCTTCGGAAAGAATATCAAGCATACATACAATCGTGACACACAAAAAAAATATATTCCGGAAACTTGGAATCAACAATGTGTATGAAGCTACCAAATATGCCTTGAGAGCCGGGCTGGTAGAAATCGTCGAGTATTATATATGACAGAGATACGGGTATGATAAAACAATACCATCATACATTCCATCTCAAATTCTAAGAGCTTGCTTGCATTCTATTAACGCATGTGTGATTTCAGATTTTGACAGTGAGTTAATTTTAGTTAACACTTATGATTATGTGTGTACGTTTTAAATAAACATGCTCCCTTTTACACAAAATTATATTAAAAATTTATGCCATACTTTTCTTTTTAGTAAATTTGCACACAAATTCCACATAATAAAGATGTGGACAATCCATTTGTGAAATCAAATTTGTGCTATTAGTAGTTTTAGGCTTATAACTTATGGAAAACTTTGCAAAGAAAAGAGGCGGCCGTCGTCCCGGAGCAGGCCGCAAGAAATCAACAGTGAAGCGCTATGGTTTTAATGCCCCCGCCACAGTGCACGCTGTGCTTCAGCAAGTAGACAGCATTACAGACTTTATTTGCGAGGCTGTTCTCAAACATGGTCAGGACAAGGGCCTTTGCTGAGCACTACACTACAAAAGCCACACCGGCTTCTCCCCTTATTCGGTTAATATTCTATTATCCAAAAGCATTCGGCAATTACAGCTGGATGCTTTTTTCATGCCATCGACATGCCATCCGATTGCCGATGCAAAAAGAACATGTCAAGGATTGAGAATATCAGTATTGCGGAATGCGATTACATTCTGTAGGGCATCGATACGCTGACGGATTGCCTCACTGGGCTCAAGCGACATTGCCCGGTGGAGATCGCCAAGAGCACGGCCAAGATGTCCGGTAGCCAACAATGCCTCACTACGTAGCATATATGGCCATGCTACAGTATTATCATTGTCAATTATCTCACTCGCAGCAACAATTACAGCATCAGGAGCGTTTTTCTTAAGAAGAGCGGCAAGTTCGTCACGGGTCATCATAATTGATCTGAAATTTATTATTATAATTGGCAAATTTACAAAGAAATGTATCGTCAGGCAATTATCTTCATCAACATTCTCCTTATCGCGGCAAGTGCACTTGCCGACAACAGTAGCGGGCCTACCGATTACACATTCAGTGAATGCCGAGGTTCAGCAAACCCGTATCCGGCTCCGAAAGAGCGTATGGGCCTACCCGATTCCCTCTCCGCTATAATGATAAATCATCTCGGGCGCCATGGTGCCCGCTACGAGACATCGGCAAAACGTGCGAAAAAAATTCGCGCCGCTCTTATAAAAGCACAAAAACAAAATACGCTATCCACCAAAGGCGCTTCGATGCTCAATATAGTCAATAATGCTCTTGAGCTATCCAAAGGCAAATGGGGAGCGCTTGACTCGCTTGGAATGGCGGAGCAGCAGGGAATAGCCTCACGCATATACAAGGCATGGCCAATATTGGTCGAAAACCGTCGCATAGAGGCTATCTCATCGTATATACCACGTTGTATAATGAGCATGTACGAGTTCACTCATCACCTGTCAAGCATTGATGACAATGTAGAGATACTGACCTCATCAGGCAAAGTAAACTCGCCTCTAATGCGTCCGTTTGCAATCGATTCGGCATATCTTGATATACGAAAACACGCTCCTTGGGCCGATGCCCTTGATTCATTCTATAAGAAAAATATCCCTCTTGAGCCGGTGTGGCGACTTGTCGGACATAACACATTGAACCAGGATGAAGCCAGACAGTTTGCCATTTCACTCTTCGGATTTTTATGCGGACTCAATGCCTCAGGTATTGACGGAGACTTCCTGGCTGACTTCTATACCATAGAGGAAGCCAACAGAATGTGGGAGTGCCGCAATCTCATGCAGTATCTCGAACGGACAACATCGGTGTACTCATCGATACCGTCGGACATAACACGTGCGTTGCTTGCCGATTTCATAAACACGACCGACGACTTTCTGACCGGCCGTTCCAAAGCATCATTAAATCTAAGATTCGGACATGCTGAAACTGTAATGCCTTTTCTATCGTTAATCCGACTCCCGGGATGCTACTACGTAAGCAAAGACCTTGACAGCGTAGGCCGTCATTGGAAGAATTTCCATGTCACTCCGATGGCCACCAACCTCCAGATGATTATTTGCGTTGCCCCCTCCGGAACACCATATATCAGACTTGACCTGAACGAGCAGCCGGTATGCTTTCCAGGGACAGACAAGTATTATGTTGCATGGGAGCAAGCACGAAAATATTTCAACGCCATACTCAATGCCACAGAATAAGCAACAGCAAAACAATAAAATCAATTGTGCTATTTATATGGCCGAATGATTTTGTACCTACTCAAATACACCTTCAGTATCCATATCAGAGCCCATCCGACAATATAACGTAGCCGAAGCCCCAATAAAGCCGCGTTAAGCACCCTTATGTAATCATCTAAAATTCAACATATTGCAAAATTTATTGAAAAATATCCTGAAAAATATTGCCAAAAAATTTGGACAATACAAAAAAGCTCCTTAACTTTGCATCGCAATTGAGGGAAACACCTCACCAACCAACGAGGCGAACCTTGCAAGAATAAAGATTCAAGCATCCGAAATTGCATCAATCATCGCAGATTATATTAAGCGCATGATTAAAAAAATGACTCCGTAGCTCAGTTGGTAGAGCAAATGACTCTTAATCATTGGGTCGAGAGTTCGAGCCTCTCCGGGGTCACAAGACAAAATCGCAACTACTTAAAAATGAAGTGGTTGCGATTTTTCTTTTGCCGTTTTTGACTACCAAATGACTACCTGTTGAAAAATTAGCAAAAAGGCACCCCGTTTTGCCTACTGTCATTCGGTCGGGGTGCCTGTGCCGGTTTGTTCTTAATTCTTGCTCCGGGCGATGCAAAGATACGGACTTATTCCATCCGACGCAAATCTTTTTGCGATGGTGTCACGTTTCGTTACATCATCTTCGCTGACGTGTTTTGCGATGAGGTCGCGTTTCGCTACATCATCTTCGCTGACGTGTTTTGCGATGAGGTCGCGGCGGGGACAATCCGCGGGGACGGTGTGCCGGTCTCCCGGACATTGTCCAGTGCTTCGATAACCATTTCAAGGGTGGCGAGTGCGTCTGCCGGGCCGTCCCCCGCTCCCTCGCCCTCGCGGACTATTTGCCGCGCAATGGTGAAATAACATGCCGTCAAATCGCGGCGCACTTCGTCAGGGGTGGAGTAAAAGCACACATACTCCAGCAGGGCTGTGAGGTCATAGCGGTTAGCATACTTGACGACGTTCTGCCGCCTGTTGTCTTGTCTCTCTTTATCGGCAAAAACGTCGCCGATGGTTCTTGTCTGTGTTGACACAATACTTTAGGGATATAAAAAGGCCCGTCCTTAGGTGTCCTCGGTGTATTGTGATACCGTGAGGGCGTTTCCGCTGCCTCCACCATGAACGGGCAAATAAGGTTATGACAACCGCTTGGGGCGGCTGCACAATACTTTAGGGACTGCAAATCTACGGCAAAATTCCGGAACTTCCAATTTTTTTAGCGATGAGGCCGACAAGGCCGCAAAAATGGTGACGCGTCGTGTCTGTCGTGGTCACAGCCGCGTTTTTATCGCTGAAATGGTAAAATGCATCACCGAGACCAAAACAAGGCGCAGATACCCCCCGAAAAAGGCAAAAATCGCCGTATCCGTAAAATCTCAACGGTACGCGCTTTGAGAAATACCCGAATTTGCCCGTTTATTTGCGTTCTGTCGCGTTTTTATCACTGAAATGATAAAGTACTAAGCCGAGGGGTGAAAACGCGCTTAGAACGCAAAATAAACGGCATTTTTGAAATATCGGGATTCTCGCGCCGCCTCAACCCTCTTTGACAGTCCCCGACGGCGTGAGCAATACGGGGCATCCGGGGCAAAGGGAAACCGCCCCGTTGTCCTCACGGATTCGGAGCGGTCGGCGATTTTCAATTTAAGCAGCTGTAAACACTGTGCGGAATGTCGGTGACACAAAGTCCTCGCGCATATTATATATAATGCGTTTTTTCGATTTAGGCGATATTAATAAAATACATATTACCTAATTACCATTATACTATTATATATAATATATATTGTGACATTGTGACTTTAGGCTATATCTCTTTTAGATAAAGGGCTTTACGCTGTCACAAAGGTTGTCACAAAGGCTGTCACAATAAAAAGTTTGTGCCAAATGGCTGTCACAAAGGCACAACGGAAAAGACGTTGTGCAGAGTTGTGACAGCCTTTGTTGTGACATTTAAATATCATCCTCATCGGTCTGCGTCGGTTTGCGGACATATCCGCGCTGCCGCCCGTAAAAGGTGAAGTCTATGCGGTCGCATTCGCTCCAGTCGCTTTTGCCTCGCATGTGTGCGTTAAACTTGACGGCCGCAGCCTTGTATCCTTTGTCCTTTGGCAGTAGTCCTGTCCGCTCGCAGAGATACACGACGGCGCATATCTTGTCGCGTCTTACTGTCCCGGCGGTATCGAGCATGTCGCGGTTACGGAAGTATGCCCGGCGTTCCGATTCGTTCCGCGTCTCCCAGTCGGCGGGCAAAAGGGTGTCGAGAAAAGCGTCGATCATGCCGGACATCGGGTCGGCGGCATCCTCGGAGTATTCCCACTGCATTTTTGCCATATATTCGTCGGTGGGCTTCGACACGTTGCAAATGTCCTCCCCGTTGAGGTAGATTTGATATGCCTCGGCCCATATCTGCGGCACCTCGTCGGACAGCCGCGTTATCCATTCGCCCACGTCGCCCGTGCCGTTTACCGGCACTATCCACCACCGGCGGTTGCCCTTGTCGGCCTCTCGCAGAAATGCGGTGTCGTTTGTTGTGGCGGCAAATACATACTGTCGCGGGGCGTCGGTTCTTTTTACGGCATAGGCCGCGCGCCCTCTGTCCTCGTTTCGGGATATATAACCCTTGAACGCCTGCCACTCTGAGCGTGACAGTCCGTTAAGTTCCCCGAGCTCTACAATCCACGCGCCTTGCGTGTCTTCATTTCGTTTCTTGTCTTTGTCAGCCGCGCAAAGTGTATCGCAAAACCAGTCACCGCCGCCCGCGAGCGTACGCAAAAACAAACTTTTGCCTATACCCTGCGGACCCGCGAGCGTCAAAACGTTTTGGAATGCGCAACCGGGGTTGAACACTCGGGCCACTGCCGCAGTAATCCATTTGCGCGTTATCTCTCTGTTGACGGCGTTATCTCTTGCCCCCAAATAGTCAATCAAAAGTGTCTCAACGCGCTTTTTCCCGTCCCACTGCGTCGAGGCGATAAAATCCTTGACCGGGTTAAACCCGCGTTCCCTCGCGGTAGCTTTGAGCATTTCGTCTACCTTTTTAAAATTAACTCTCAGGCCGTATTTCGATTCAATATGCAGGGCGATTTTGCCTAATACCTCGTCATTGGCCTTGCGGCTGCCGTCTGCGGGCATAAGCTGCGGAACGTCGGAGACATCGCGCCGGGCGAATTGGTCGTACCTCACGCGCTTTAAAACCTCATCGTTGAGGATTATTAATTTCAGATTGTTAAGGGTGTTGAGGGTGTTTCCCTTTCGGTCGGTGGCCAGGTCTCCAAGCCAATTGCCCGTGTCGCCCTCCGATTCAATTCCCGCGAAATCGTCCACCGCTGCCTGTGTCTTCTCTTTCATTACGGTTAATTTGGTCTCGGTGTCGGTGATACATAAATCCTGCATAGCAATATAGGAGGGTAATTTGTTGTGAGGCGTTTCGGGCTTTGCCTTGCTGTCGAGCTGCCCGAACCTGTGCAGCCTCACCAGGTCAAAGGCGTTGCAAAGCTGCCCGCTCGCCGGGTCGCTCTCGTGGTGCGAGTATAGAAACTTATCATCGTAGAGTATCGCGCCCCCGCTTGTGCTGCCACCCTTATAGGTGTAGCGGTCGCCCCCGGCGGTGTCGCACGGCTCATAGACATCCGATAAAAATTTCTCCATTGCCTCCGGCATTGTGTAGGTGCGGCAAAACGCGCCTATTATTCCGGGTTTGCCGGTCGGGTCCTGCACTTTGTCGGTTACTGTCCTTACCTCGTCGGCCTCGGCTGCTGAGGTCGGCCACTGTGAGCGGTCGCGCCAATCAGGGTATTTTGAAAGCACCTCATCCACATTCAGCGGCTCGCCCTCCTGCTTACGGTAGAAAAACTCGCCGTCGGCACTTGTCGAAACCCAAAAGAAAAGACGGTTAACTTCGTGCGTGGTGCGGTCAACATACTCCAGTAGCCCGGCATCCTTGCAGAACTTTCGACTAACTGCCTGGTACTCCTCCGGGGTTGTGTCCCGGTCAAACGGTATGACTAAACGCAAACGCGGTTTTTCGGGCGTATGCTTGTGGGTTGAATAGCAAACCGCCGCGCCGGTATATGCTTTTGTGAACCGTTCCCACAAGTCGACGGGGGCGTGGTCTATATCGAGTGTAAGACACGCGCGCAGGGCGATATTAGATTTTGTGCGCCCTGCCGTTTCACAGGTGAGGTGACCGCCAACAAACCCCCCGACGTCCTTAATATCGGTCTGCCTGTCTTTTGACATGTTGAGGTAGTCTGACAATGTTTCGTTGGTGCGCAGGGTCTTGGAGCAGCGCTCCGCGAATGTTTTCCAGTCCCATATTTCATTGACCCATCGCCCGGATTTGCGGGAACCGGCGACGGCTATTTTTATTTGTGGCATAGTGTTTACAGATGTTAAATTTTTATTGTAGTTTCGATTTAAGCGCGTTTGTGACATCGGGCGATTGCTTTATTATTTGGGGCAAAAATCGCCGAAAATCGGGCTAAAAACGTGCAAAAACGATTGTTTTTTGTATTAAAATTTTGCTTAAATTGAAAAAATCGCTCACGCAAAAGCAAAGGTGGGGGCGAGGTTACATTAAGGTCGCACCCCTTTCTAAAAAGTACCCCCCCTCCTTTAGCGATTCTCGCTTACTGTCATCGACCTCATCAGCCAAAAGCAATCAACGGCGAGTTTGCGTACCTGCTTACGGTTCATGCCCTCGGCGTGGATAACGATAAGGTCGCCGACAATACGCACGTGCCGCGCGTCGTTCCTATCCTTTGCGCTCTTCTCCATGTCTTTTGCTTTTGAGGGTTACCGAGGGGTGCACAGTGTAGTCTCGACATGCATATATTGGCGCGTGGCCGCCTCCCCCTACCTTGATTGTTATATCCTCGGGGCGTTTGCCCTGCATGGCCGCGCGTCGTAGTCTCCTTGCGATACTCATATTACGCCTCCTTTCCTGTTTAACATCAACTCAATATCTGAGGCGCGATATAACACCTTTGTGCCAATCTTGACCGGTACTAAATAGCCGATTTTCGCCCACCGCCATAAGGTTGATAATGTCACGTTGAGGGCTTTTGCTGCTGCCTCTCTTGTCATGGTGGGCTGCTCGCGGTGCCGGGCTATCGCCTCGGCTGTCTGCTCCCGGTGGGCGTTCCACATCTCCGACACCGCGCTTTTAAGATCTGCGGCACTTACAACGAGCATAATGCCGGGGTCGCCGGATGAGATTTTGTTAAATAATGCTGTTTCCATATTGTTGTACAATTTAGTTTCGTGCAACAAAGGTAAACACCGCAGTACTGAAAAAGAATCACGATAATTAACTACCGCGAATTATTGATAGTAACAAACAAATCTACATCAATCGATATAACTGATTGAACCGCCGGGATACATTCTCAACGGCAGCAGTAGTTTCGTCGGTATTATCCAGATGATCCCAATAGGTCATATTTGCGCGGAAGGTATCGCTATTGCTCCACAATCTATTATTTGCGCTATTCAGAGACTGCAAAAAGCGTAAGACAGTCGGTCGGTCTAAATTATTCCGGAGTATTCCAGCTTTCACTAATGCCCATGCGAAGAGGGCTATTCTTACGGGCCTCGGCTCTTGTCGTGACAGCACGAAGAAAATTGCCCGCCTTGATTTGTCCGGGTCATATTCTTCGGCAATAACATTCTCAGCGGCGCAGGGCTGCCGCTTCCTGCCTTTCTTCATTTGCCGGTCCGGTTGCGCGTGATCCCATAAAACAAAGCGCAAACCCTCAGCTTCTACCGTGTCATTTTCTTTATTTACTAAATCAGACAGACGCAGTCCCTCCCTAGGTTTTATTTTCCCGGCTCGTACCTGCTCGCATATCCAATATAATATAATTTCGCTCCTGCTCATAGATCACAAAAGATTGATGAGGTCGCGGCGCATATCTTCGTCAATGTCACGGTATCGGGCGAAAGCCTTGCTCCCCTCTTTGTGCCCGGATAGTTTACCCACCAAATTAGGGTCTTTGACTTGCTTGTATAAGTTCCCTACGAATGTGCGCCGGGCAATATGGCTGCTTGCTATTTGGTTAATCGGTCTTTGCTCCTCCTGCCCGGTAGTGGGGTTTAGGACTGTCACGGGACGAGTAATGCCGCAAAGCGTGAAAACGGCCTTTATCGCGTCGTTGTAGCGTTGAGGTGTGATAAACGGGAACAATTTTTTACCGCATCGATATTTTTCCACAAGTGCGGCGGCGACAGGGTGCAGGGGCACCCGGATAACTTCGGGGCGTTCCTCCTTGGTCTTATCGGCTATATATTCAACACCCCCGTTTATGATATTGGCTGCCGTTAACCTCATCAGATCGGAGACGCGACACCCGACATAACAATGAAATATAAATATATCCCGCTGTATCTCCATCCCTTTATCAAATGAAAAATCCCATCCGGCGATAATATCGCGTTCCTCGGCGGTGATGTAATAGGGCGTACCGTATGTGGCTGCCTTTATGGTGAATTTGGCAAAAGGATTGTTATTTGTCAGCCCGTTTTCATTGCACCAGTTGAAGAAAGCCCGGAAACGCTTGAAGGTGTCGCTAATAGTGTTGTCGCCTTTGGGTAGCGGGCGGCGGCTCTTTCTGCCCTTGTGGGTGTCCGCCGGGGCGTCAATATAGATTTGTGGATATTGATCAAACAATTCCGGCTCTGCTCTCAAAAATGCCTCAAACCGCGCTAAATCCTCAATGGTGAGAGTGTCGGGGTTGATTTGGTAACGGCGGTGTTGGGTCTCTTTCATATAGCACTCAAACCGTTTTAGCGAGCGGTAAAGCACCTTGTAATGGTTCGCGCGGGCCGGTGATAGCGGATGCTTATCTAAATACATATTGAGCCAGTCAAATAGGGATTTGGTCGGGGCCTTGCTTTGGTATTTTTCGGGGTGCAGCTTGCGGTCAATCGCTTTTT
>NZ_JAIDKI010000020.1 GCF_029051885.1 Muribaculum sp. | reverse complement strand
CCCTCATCACAAGCGAAAATATGCTCGACGATTGACCGCCCTGACGGTAACATTTATTATTAAACAAGCTCTAAACAAGCTCTTAACCCTACTGCTATGTTATTAACATTTTGTAATCCTCAATCCCGTCGTTCGTCGTAATTTGACGTCTATTTGCTCTCCCGTTAGTGATTATTTCAGAAAAAAACACTACCTTTGCATCCAAATTTTTCACACTGATATGGATTTAAAGAAGGTATTATACATCTCGCAGGAGATTTCACCCTACGTCCCTGCCTCCGACTTAGCCGACAAGAGCCGCGATCTCGCTCAGGGCATCCAGGAAAAAGGGTTCGAGGTGAGAACATTCATGCCTAAGTACGGCCTGATAAAAGAGCGCCGCAACCAGCTCCACGAAGTCATACGCCTCTCAGGCCTGAATATCGAGATTGACAATTCCGACCATCCACTCATAATCAAGGTTGCAACCCTGCTCCCCACTCGCATGCAGGTATACTTCATCGACAATGAAGATTACTTCCTGCGCACACAGACTGCCCCGGATCTTGAGATACGACTCTCGCCCGAGGACAACGACGAACGCTCGATGTTCTTCGTACGCGGTGTGGTAGAGACAGTCAAGAAACTGCGCTGGGACCCCGGATTCGTACACTGTATCGGATGGATTTCTGCCCTATCGCCGATGTACCTGCAACGCATATTCGCCGACGACCCCACATTCGCCGGCTCAAAAATCATCTACTCGCTCTTCAGCGACAAATTTGAAGGCACACTCGACCCGCGTTTTGCCGAAAAACTGCTGCTCGAAGGATTCTCAAAAGAAGACATCGCGTCGATTGCCGACAAACCCGTCGACTGGATAGCCCTCAACAAGCTCGCTATCGACTATTCCGACGCAGTGGCCCAGTCATCGCCCGACATCGACCCCGAGATTCTCGACTACATCGAAAAGTCAGGCAAGCCGTTCCTCCCGTTCTCAGAGACCGACACCGCCGATCGCGCCAACCGCTTCGCCGAATTCTACAGATCTCTTCAGTAGCAGCATATACCCCCAATCCTTATATGAAATACTCAAGGCTCATACCCCTTGCCGCCATATCATCGCTCGCCTTCCTGGCATGCGAAGAAGGCTCTTCCATCGGATCGTCAATCGTAAGCGACCAGGTGGAAATCGTCATCGACTCGGCATTTACCGTCACAGGCCACTCTGTGCCTGTCGAAAGTGTCGTGTCACGATCTGAATATCAGTTGCTCGGAAGCATCGATGCCAAGGGTTACGGATATCTCGCCACCGACTTCGCCAGCGGATTCATGCCGTCAAACAAACTCACCACAGGCCATGGCATGGGGCCTGAGAATGTCGACTCGATACGCCTCGCCATGGTGATGCGCAAAGGCGACATGGTAGGCGACTCCGTAATACCCCTCGGCCTTGAGGTGTTCCGCCTTACAAAGCCGCTACCGTCGTCAGGACTGACATCCGACACATCGGTCGACTCCTATTACGACCCCTCGGCTCCGATTGCATCCACCGTCTACAACGCTACCGTTGTCGGACTCCCCGACAGCATCGCGGCCGACTATACCTACTCGAGCTCCACTACCGACGAAGCCCGTGTGGTATATGTAAAACTCCCGCAGCAGCTCGGTCAGGACTTCTACCGCAAGTATCTGTCGACCGACGGCCCTGCGCTATTCAACGACCCCGACGCCTTCCAGCAATGGTTCCCCGGACTGTATGTAAAAAACACCTACGGCTCAGGACGCATCATGCGCTTTGAAAATTCGGCCGTATACCTCTACCTCTCCTACAAGGGCACAACCGACGCCGGCAACGACACCACCTACCGGTTTATCGACTCATTCCTCGCAATCACACCCGAGGTCGTGCTCAACAACCACATCTCACAGCGCCTGAGTCCCGAAATACAGACCCTGGCCTCACAGGAACCCATCGCCGTAGGCCCTATCGGATACGACACCGAAATCCAGCTCCCCATAAAGAAAATTGTGGAAAGCTACCGCAAGCAATCCGGCAACAACAACGTAATCAACAATCTCACGTTCCACGTTCCGGCCTCTGCCATAGCCAACGAATACGACATCAATCCGCCCGCCAACATTCTCCTCGTGAAGAAAGACAAACGCACGGAATTCTTCAAGGAAAACAAGCTCACGGACAATACCACATCGTTCTACGCCACATACAACTCGACCACAAAGATGTATAGCTTCACCAACATGCGTCAGTTTGTGATCGATGCCATCGAGAAAGACGATGAAGGCACCCTCACTGATGCCGACGGAGAGTATGTGCTCACCCCAATCAACCTCGTTACCGAGACCGTATCCAACGGCTACTACTCGACAACAGAAATCGTGATTGCCATCACACCCTATGTCGACACTCCGGCGATGGTCAAGTTCGACCTCACCAAGACACATCTCTACCTCACATTCTCCAAGCAGACAATGCATTGATTTCCGCCACACAGTCGACACGACACCGTGGCAGCAAAGTCTACCCCCAATCAACAACATTCCCAAAAAACGACACACCCTTTTCAACAACATTCCCCCTTCAACAACATTCCCCCTTTCGATAGAAAACAGCCCGGCATCCCCGGGCTGTTTTCATATCACCCCCTTCCCCTCACTCCCCAAATTTTAGCATCATCAACTCCCGCGTAGCGCATAGCCCCTTTGGGGGCGTCCACAACGTTAGCCTATGGCAAAAGCCGCGTTAGCGGTTTGCAGCCATAGGTCTTCAGCCACACCCCTTTGTGCCCGGCATAGCCCGGCGACTACCATAAACCAAACTGGAGGAATTAGCAAAGATACGTGCCGCCGGGCTACGCCAGGCATACAAGATGGATGGCACATCACCCCACCCTGCGAACCGCTAACGCGGCTCTTGGGTGGGGCTAACGTTGTAGACGCCCCCAAAGGGGCTATGCGCTAACGCGGGGAGTTGCTAACGAAAAATCACATCCAAAGACACACAAATGAAGACTACGAAAATTGCACAAATCCTGACCAAAACAAATTAGGGCTACGAAAAATGCATAAATCTTGACTAAAAAAATTAGGACACGAAAATTGCATAAATCTTGACTAAAAAAAATAGAGACCATAGGACAACGCGGAAATATTGACTGAAACAAACGGGAGACGATGACAACTCCCGCGTAGCGCACAGCCCCTTTGGGGGCGTCCACAACGTTAGCCTATGGCAAAAGCCGCGTTAGCGGTTTGCAGCCATAGGTCTTCAGCCAACATCCCCTCGTGCCCGGCGTAGCCCGGCGACTAAAAATAAACCCAAGGGTGATGGAATTGGCGAGGATATTGAACTACATCCCGACCACATCCCAAACCATCACCAACCATCACCAACCACATCCCGAACACACCTCAAATCACATCATCAACTCCCGCGTAGCGCACAGCCCCTTTGGGGGCGTCCACAACGTTAGCCTATGGCAAAAGCCGCGTTAGCGGTTTGCAGCCATAGGTCTTCTGCCAACACCCCTTTGTGCCCGGCGTAGCCCGGCGACTAAAAATAAACCCAAGGGTGATGGAATTGGCGGCGACACAAACATAAATCAAAAAAATGTGCTGACGTTAAAAAATCCACCTACATCCACTATATGCACACCTCCACGCCTATTACGCCCACCAATCCCCAAATGTCCAACCTGCCACATTCCAAAAATTTTTGGCACCGCGCCACAACGACTATAAAAATTCCGGACACAAAAAAAAGCGGTCCACTCATAGAGTGAACCGCTTGGGTGAGTAGTGAATCCGGGAATCGAACCCGGGTCTCCACCGTGAGAGGGTGGCGTGCTAGGCCACTACACTAAATCACCATTTTGTTTCGCTGTTAGCTTGTTGCTTTCAACACTGCAAAGGTACGCACTTTTTCTCATTCTCCAAATTTTTCAGCAAAAAAAATTCACAAAAATCGCATTTTTTTCTCGCGCCCAATAAAATCGCATTTAATACATGTTAAAATGCCCGATAAATTTGCAAACAACATTGTATACATAGTAAATTTGCATCAACAAAAAAAACACACAGCAGCATCCACCACAATGATGCCTGCGACAACCGGCATACAGAATGCCAGAAATCAACATCGACACCATCTTAATCACTTCACATTATGAAAAAACACACCGTAAGGGCCACACTGCCCTATCCTGACACCGACCGGTGTTCCGTACAAAACCTCCGACGCCCCATTATGGGCATCTCCTTGCGCCCGGTATCACCACCGACACGCCTATGCCGCGAGTCGGGCACACCGATAGCATCATGGACAGCACCCGACGGCACTGTCACATGCCTCTTCCAGTCCGACTCGCTTGCCCTGTGGGCACTCCCCGCATCCGGAGGCACACCCTTGAGCGTAGGCACACTACCCGAAAAAGCCACCACAGCCGTAGCCGATACCGCCGGAATCCACATTTTCACCCCTGCCGGAGTATATACGGCCGCTCCCGACGGAGAAGGCCGATGGAGTCTGTCACCGGCCTATGGCGACTATCCCCCTGTAGCAATATACCCTGCCGAACCACGCACACACACCGCCGCCACTCCGCATCTCACTCTCAAGGGCGACTATACATCATGGACCGGAGCGATGGACAAGACCGACATTGCCATGCTCAGCAACAGCGTGATGGCAGCTCTCGCCGAAGCCACATCGGCCGCCGTGGCCGACCGATGCGCCGCAGCCCCGATACTCGCATGGTATCGTCTGCGCGACGCCGCCGGACGCGAACTCTTCCGCTCCACACCCGTGTTGGTGACTCCCGGCGGCATACAAGGCCCCGAGCATGTCGACGTCAGTGTATCCGTATCATCAGGCTCCTACCGCCATGTACAGCCGGCTTCGATAAGCGTCACAGGGTTCAGAATCGGACTACGCCTGTGCGACACCGACCTGCCGCCTGAGCAATCACGCCGGGCCACCGTGCTCGAGCTAATGACGGCTCCGCCGGCCGACCTCGTCGACTACGCATCGACCCCTTATGTGACACGCCTCGGACACACAGCCACCGAGGGACAACTGCGCGTCGCCATACCACGACTGACGGCACAGAAATCGCTTATTCCGGCCATGCTCGACCGCCTGAATGAAGTGTCGGAGATTGCCGCAGTAATCCACGACCCCTTCAATCCCGACGGGCAGCTCTGCTCATCAGGCATTATCGCCGACATACCCGTGGATTTCAACCCCGGAAACACCGCAAAATTCCTCCGCAACGAATTGGCGCCCACTACAGCATCACAGGCCACGACGTCGATACTGCGTGAGGTGTCACTCCCCCACACATTCACCGCCTCAGTGGCCACTGTCGCCGGCGACATCGCCGCCTACGCCGGCATAACCCCGATACACACCCTCCCGATGCCGCTAAACTCGGCATGGATTGCCGGAAAAAGCTACGGTCCGTGGCAAGCCAAAGTATGCGTAAGCCTGCTAAACTCCATGGGCCAGACCGAACGCCTCTGCGCCGAATCGACAGGCGTTGGCCAGATTCCCGAAGCCCTGCTGCCCATGCTATCCTACCCCCATCCCGGAGCATTCAGAATCGACATAGAGCTGTCAGCCGGCGGACGCACGCTCGCAAGCTCATTCCCGCTCACCACTACCCCGGCCTCAGCAGCAGCCTGCTACGTCGCGCCATCGCTGCATCCGATACCCCTCTCGTCGTTCAGCGAGGCGCCATCGCCCATGAGGGCCGTCACCGAACGCAAGCCCGTATGCCACAAATCATCGGTGGTGGTAGCCAACACCGCCTCGCCGCTCACCCCCGCCGGCTCTGCCACCATCGGCTCTGCCGTCGTCACAGCCATCACCGAGGCACCGCGCTCAACCTCCGGTATCGCCTTCGGACGCCGCCACCTCTATGTATTCACCCTGGCCGGCATCCACACAGTAAGCGTCAGCTCCTCCATGCAGATGGCCGCATCGGTTATCTCGTCGGAGGGTGTCGGCTCAGCCGAGGCGGTAGCCGTAGGGCCCGAGGGAGTATACGCAGCCACCCCCTCAGGCGTGATATGCCTCAACGGCACACGCTCCACACCCATACATCCGGCCCGATTCAAGGCCATCGCCTGGTCGCCCGCATATCGCGAACTTTGGTGTCTGCCCGCCGACGGCGCAGCAAAGCCGCGTACGGTGATAATCGACCGCCACGGACACACATATACACGCACCGACATAGTCCCGAGAGCATTCTGCCAGGCTTCCCACTCGCTGTTCATAGCCGGCTCGTCGGGATTCTACGACGCCTCCGTCGAACATGCCGACCCCGACAAACCTATTGCCGTATCGTGGCGCATGCGCATATGCATTGACGGCGACACCGTGCCGCGCATCCGCGCCCTCACAGCCATGGTTGCCGCCAATGAAGCTGATATGGCAATCGACCTGCTCGGCGACAATGGCTCGGAAAAGGCCCACAGGTTTGCCGGACTCGCGGTAGCCGGATGCATAGCCGCACCTCTCTATCTGCCGGTGATGGCCCATCCCCACCGCTATGTCACGATATCGCTCTCCGGAAGTGTATCGCCCGACGCAAGAATCACTTCATTCCTCCTGGAGACAGGAAAATTCCTCCTTTTTTAACAATCATATGGAAAACATCACCGATATCCTTGCAGAAAACGCCCGACGCACAGCCGCCATGCAAGCACCCTACAATCCGCTTACAGGCCAAGGGAGCCCACTCACCCGCGTCGCGGCCATCGACCCCAAAGGCACGCCATGCCACATACCGGCGCCCATGGCCGACGACCCTGCGTTTCTCACCGTCACCCGCGACTACCATGCATGGTGCATGCTCCGGTTCTCCCACGACTTTGAGTTCTGGGCCGCCACATGCGTAAAAATCAAAGACAAACTGTCGGGACGCGACATACCCTTCCTGCTCAACCGCCCGCAGCGGCGGGTGCTTGCCGTGCTCGAGGAGATGCGCATCGCCCGGCGCCCCATACGACTAATCATGCTCAAGGCTCGCCAATGGGGCGGATCTACCCTCATACAGATGTATATGGCGTGGATGCAGTGTGTCCACCACCGCAACTGGCACTCCCTGATATGCGCCCACGTGAAGGACACCGCCGCGACCATACGGGGCATGTATACAAAGATGCTCTCATGCTACCCCGATGAATTCTGGCCCGACGACTCGCCCCACGACTTCCGTCCGTTCGAGCGCTCGGTCAACACCCGCGTGATTACCGGGCGCGACTGCCGGGTGACAGTAGGCTCGTCGGAGGGACAGGAGGCCGTGCGCGGAGCCGACTACGCAATGGCCCATCTGAGCGAGGTGGCCTTCTGGAAGGACTCCCCTTCGCAGTCGCCCGAAGGATTCATACGCGCTATATGCGGAGGCATAGTACGCCGCCCCGACACACTGATTGCGCTTGAAAGCACGGCCAACGGCGTAGGCAACTACTTCCACTCCGAATGGCTGCGCTCCGAAGCCGGACGCAGCGACAAGGCCGCAGTGTTTGTGCCGTGGTATGAAATCGACATATACACCGCCGACGTCGCCGACCCCGAGGCGCTATGGCGGTCGATGTCCGACTACGAGCGATGGCTGTGGAGCCTCGGTTGCACACTCGGCCAGATACAATGGTATCGCGAGAAACTGAGCGAATACCCATCCGCCCATCTCATGCAGGCCGAATTCCCATCTTCAGCCACAGAAGCCTTCGCAAACACCGGAAGCGGAGTATTCGCCCCGCCCCTCATCGACACCCTGCGTGCAGCATGCTCCGACACCTACGAGCTGGGCGAACTCTCTACGGCATCACCGCTGCTGCCTGGCGCAATGACCGTCAACGGATTCGTGGCCGACCCTTGCGGATGCCTGAAAGTATGGTCAAGGCCGCGCCACGGCATCGACCGCTACGTGGTGGCCGTCGACATTGGCGGACGCACCGACCGTGCCGATTTCTCCGTGATAGCCGTCATCGACCGCTTCCCGACGGATGGCCGCCCGGAAATCGCGGCCCAGTGGAGAGGTCACATCGACCACGACCTGCTTACCGCCAAGGCGGCAGCAATTGCATCATGGTACGGCAACGCCCTGCTGGTCGTGGAGAGTAATTCTCTTGAAAGCCAGTCGACTCCCGACACCGACAATGCCCTTATACTGCTGTCGGAACTCAACCGCCACTACCCTAACCTCTACCGCCGCCGGGCACTCGACTCGGCCACACACTCGCTGGCCAACCGTGTCGGATTTCACACCAACCGCCAGACCAAGGCCCTGGTGATAGGCCACCTGATAAGCCTCGTGCGCGACGGTGCCTACATAGAGCGCGACTCCGAGGCCTGCAACGAACTGGCCGTATACGAGCGCGACCCCTCGGGAAGATACGCCGCACGCCACGGATGTCACGACGACATTCTCATGACCCGTGCCATAGGCCTGTGGGTGGCATCACAGATGCCGCCGCCCGCCGATCTGTCAGACATAGCTTTTCATCGACCGAAACGCATACGCTGAACGCATGTTTTCCTTTCACACTAACAATCTCGACCGATACGCCCCGCCACGACTACAATTCATCACCACAACTCACGACATATGAATCAATTTCCTCAACATCTGTTTTTTTGGCACATTTTACCCCGCGGTGTGCCATAGGTTAAGTATATGTTAAAATATATTTACCATCCGATTATTTAATTATATTTGCTGTCGGAAAAGCTGCTTATGCTTTACAACATCACTCCACATCACACATTACTAATATAACTTACACCGATATGGCAAAAGTATTTGGAGCAGTGGTAATCGACACTGACCGTTGCAAGGGATGCAATCTCTGCGTGGTGGCATGTCCGAAAGATGTGCTGTCTCTCCAGGGCAAAGAGGTTAACGACCGTGGTTACCACTTTGCATACACCAATCGTCCCGCCGATTGCATCGGGTGTGCCAACTGTGCCGTGGTGTGTCCCGACGGATGCATTGAGGTATATCGTGCCCTCGAGAAATAGTATCCCATCATGTTGAATTTTGACTATACACATTTATGAGCGAAGAAGTTAGACTGATGAAGGGTAACGAAGCCCTCGCACATGCCGCTATCAGGTATGGCGCCGACGGATACTTCGGATATCCGATAACACCACAGAGCGAGGTACTGGAGACCCTTGAGGAACTGATGCCGTGGGACACCACAGGCATGGTAGTGCTCCAGGCCGAAAGCGAGGTAGCAGCCATCAACATGGTATACGGCGGAGCCGCCTGCGGCAAAGCCGTGTTCACATCGTCATCATCGCCCGGTGTGTCGCTTAAGCAGGAAGGCATAAGCTATATAGCCGCAGGCGAACTCCCCGCACTCATAATCAACGTGATGCGCGGCGGCCCCGGACTCGGCACCATACAGCCCTCACAGGCCGACTATTTCCAGACCACCAAGGGTGGAGGACACGGCGACTACCGCCTGATTACACTTGCTCCCGCCACCGTGCAGGAGATGGCCGACTTCGTGGCACTCGGATTTGACCTCGCCTTCAAATACCGCACTCCGGCCATAATACTCGCCGACGGAATTGTCGGACAGATGATGGAGAAGGTTGTGCTCCCTCCGCAGCGCCCGAGGCGCACACCCGAAGAGATTGCCGAACAGTGCCCGTGGGCCATTACAGGAAAGCCGGCCTCAAGAGGACGCAACATCATGACCACCCTCGAGCTGATGCCCCAGGCAATGGAGGAAATCAATATCCGCCTCCAGGAAAAATACCGCGTGATTGAGGAAAACGAAATAAGATTTGCCACATACGGCATCGACGACTGCGACTACCTCATCGTAGCCTTCGGCTCGATAGCCCGCATATCGCAAAAAGCAATCGAGATGGCCCGCGAACAGGGCATAAAGATAGGCATCATACGTCCGATTACACTCTGGCCGTTCCCGTCGGCCGAGATAGAGCGACTCGCCGCAAAGGTAAAAGGCATAATGGTGGTAGAGCTCAACGCCGGACAGATGATCGAGGACGTGCGCCTCGCATGCCACGACTCGGTGCCCGTATACCACTTCGGACGCCTCGGCGGAATCGTGCCCAACCCTCAGGAAATCCTCGACGCATTCTTCAACCATTTCCCACAGAACTGACATATGGAACTCAACGATATCATAAAGGAAGAAAACCGAGTATACTCGCGCCCGTCGCTCCTGACCGAAGAGACCATGCACTACTGCCCTGGATGCAGCCACGGAGTAGTACATAAACTTGTGGCTGAAATCGTAGAAGAGCTCGGCCTCCAGGATAAGACCATAGGCATAGCACCGGTAGGATGTGCCGTATTCGCATACCGGTACATCGATATCGACTGGATAGAGGCAGCCCACGGACGTGCCCCGGCGGTAGCCACTGCCGTCAAGCGCCTCAGCCCCGACAAAATGGTATTCACATACCAGGGCGACGGCGACCTCGCCGCCATAGGCACATGCGAGACTATACATGCAGCCAACCGTGGCGAAAACATCGTGATAATATTCATCAACAACGGCATATACGGCATGACCGGCGGACAGATGGCCCCGACCACGCTCGAAGGCATGGTGACATCAACCACACCCTACGGACGCCGCACCGACCTCAACGGCCACCCGCTCAACATCACACCGCTGCTCGCGCTACTGCCGGGCACATGCTATGTCACCCGCCAGGCCGTACACACACCAGCCGCAGTGCGCAAGGCAAAGACTGCCCTGCGCAAAGCCTTCGCAGCAGCCATGGACGGACGCGGCACATCGGTAGTGGAAGTAGTCAGCACCTGCAACTCCGGATGGAAAATGTCGCCCGAAAAGTCTAATGAGTGGATGGAGCAGAACATGCTGCCCGCATATCCTCTCGGCGATTTAAAAAACACCCTCGACCAATAAACCCCACTAAGCATGAAAGAAGAAATCATCATATCAGGATTCGGCGGACAGGGAGTACTCTCGATGGGAAAGATACTCGCCTACGCCGGACTTATGAACGATCTGGAAGTGACATGGATGCCTGCCTACGGTCCGGAACAGCGCGGAGGCACTGCCAACGTCACCGTAATCCTCAGCGACACCCCCATCAGCTCGCCGGTGCTCGACACCTACGACACCGCCGTAGTGCTCAACCAGCAGAGCCTCGACAAATTCGAGCCTAAAATCAAGCCCGGCGGACTCCTCATATACGATGCCTACGGCATACACCGCCGCCCGGTGCGCACCGACATCATCGTACGCGAGATACCGGCGATGGACGCAGCCGTAGAGATGGGCAACTCCAAGACATACAACATGATAGTGCTTGGTGCCATTCTCGGCATGAAGCCGGTGGTCGATGTCGACGCCGTGTTGCGCGGACTTAAAAAGACACTTCCCGAGCGACACCACCACCTGCTCCCCCTCAACGAGCAGGCCATCCGACGTGGCATAGACCTCGTCAAAAATTAAGAAACTGTTTAAAATTCATACTACTTTGCTTTTGAGAGTCTTGTCGGCGTCTTTTCGTTTGTTCTTCGGTCATGTAGCTACTGCTACACTCCCTCATCACAAGCAAAAATCCATCTGACAATCCTTCTCAAAATCGGTATCATATAAATTTAAACAGTTTCTTAGACCACGTTCCACAATATTCGGGCTCCATCCACAACCCGACGCGTTAGCGCATAGCCCCTTTGGGGGCGTCCACAACGTTAGCCTATGGCAAGAGCCGCGTTAGCGGTTCGCAGCCA
>NZ_JAIDKI010000002.1 GCF_029051885.1 Muribaculum sp. | reverse complement strand
CCGGAATAGCATATCCGCCATGTACGGCTTTTGCAAACATCTCGCGGGTGTTTACAAGGCCGAGGTCTTTATAATTTACCATGTTTGATTAAATTTTTTATGGTTGAACGAATTGGCTTTATGGGATAAAGGAGCCTGTTGCAGTCTGTTGGCCGCTTGTGCTCCAAATCTGATGCAAAGATAGTAAACAATTGGAATATGGCATAGCCAAATTAATGAAAAATTTCAGTAATTATGTCATATTCGCAAAAAGGCGCCACATTGTTATGCGGACGCCTTTTGTAGAATTGTACAGGTGTGTTTCTGTATTATTCTCCGGGGATGATAGCCTCGCTGGGGCATACTTCAGCACAGCTGCCGCACTCGATGCAGGTATCGGGATCGATGTGGTAGATATCGCCCTCTGAGATAGCCTCAACGGGGCATACGGGGAGGCATGTGCCGCAAGCAACACACTTGTCAGTAATTACGTAAGCCATTTCTGTTTAAGATTTTAGATAATTATACGAAAGTTCTTTGTAGATAATTCGTCGCAAAGATAAATTATTTCTGTCAATAACCCTATTTTTTTAACAAAAAACTTTGCCGCCATGATTTCAATGTCTGCCCGGTGCATGCAAATATTGTCGGTCGAGTCCAACCAAGCCCCACCTGAGAGCGTTACATTACATATTTTATTATATAAAGCTATTGACTTATGAAAGGGAAAACAAGTTTCTGGATGCAGTTTTTTGCCCTGGCCGCGGGCATTGTGCTTATATGTATGCACGACAGGATAAACCTCGTGCAGTGGGTGATTGTGTTTGTCGGTGTCATGTTTGCCATACCGGGGCTATTCGGGCTTATTGAGTCGCTTGTCGGACGCAATAAGAACCGCCGTGGAGGTCCGGTGCCTATTCTCGCCTCGGTGGGTTCGCTCATCATCGGGGTGATAATGATTGTGTGTCCGGTTCCGTTTGAGGCTGTGTTTGTCTATTTCCTGTCGGCGGTGCTTATACTTGGTGGCATATGGCATATATGGGTACTGTCGGTAGGGGTCCGGCCTATTGTTTTGCCTGTGTGGCTGTATGTATTGCCGGTGCTTGTAGTCATTGCCGGCATATCTATTCTGCTGGCGCCGGTGAGGGATACGGAAGCCATATTCACGCTGATTGCCGGAATCGCTCTGGTGTGCATTGCCGGCAACGGTCTGTTCATATATCTTGCGGCATACGGACAACACCGGCAGGCAGAAGCCGAAAGCGTCGCTGACCGGCAGAGACTGGATGCCGATGTGCGCCGACTGGATGCCGACGTTACTTCCGTGAAGAAGCAGGAAGGCGACGATATCCCGGCCGGATGGGAGTGACTGAGATGCTGCTATTCGACGGGCACCGACAGGTCGGGGAAACGGGCGCGGACATAGGCGCATACGAGTTCGGCCACGCTGTCCATCGGCATTGAGGCGGAGTCGATGGTGAGATGGTAGCTTGCTGCATCTCCCCATACTTTATCGGTATAGAAGTTGTAGTAGCTTGCGCGAAGTTTGTTGGTCTTTTCGGCAATTTCGCGGGCCTTCTCTTTGGTGATGGAGTCGCCGCGCTGCATTATGCGTTCGATGCGAGCCTCCATTGGCGCGTGGACAAATATATTGACACAGCGGGGAAAATCGCGCAGTACGTAGTCTGACGAGCGTCCGACAATCACGCATGAGTGTTTCATGGCGAGAGTGTGGATGAGCTCGGACTGTACTCTGTAGAGATTGTCGTCGCTGATTGATGAGCTACCGGCGTATGCGTTGTAAGGCGAGTAGCCCATGGTGAAGGAGAACATTCCACTCAGGAATTTCGGGAACTTCTCGTCATTGCGTTCAAAGAAGTCGACGCTTACGCCTGCATTGCGGGCTGCCTGGCGTAGCAGTTCTTTGTCGTAGAACGCGATGCCGAGCTTTTCGGCAATCAGTCGGCCGAGCTCGCGTCCGCCGCTGCCGAACTGGCGACCGATGGTCACTACAAAATTGGGAGGTGTGGTCTGCTGCATTTTTTTAGACATGCTCTTACTTGTTAAAGAAAAAGAACGTTGCGTGCGTAAAGTTAGGCATATTCTCGTTAAAATTCTTATCTTTGCCGCAAACTTTCCTGAATAAACACGCTCTCATTATGAATGAAGATTTTAAAAAGGCTGTTGGAAAGGATCCGGATGGCCTTCTGACATACGAATACATCGCCAACCATATAGGAGAGATTGACGAAGTGCTCGATGAACTCATCGACAATATGATCAGCGTCGATCTTAACGGACAGTTTTTGGTGAGCGCCGCCCATTATCTCCATGCAATCGATGGTGTGCGGTATCATGCAGCTATCGAGCGCCTGATAGCCGCAGCTATTGACCGTGACCGTGAACACCGGTATATAGGCGACCTCCTGCCGGCCCTCTGGGGAGAGGATTATGCCTCCCATGTGGCTGAGCTGAGTGCCGCCGACAATAATTTCCGTCGTATTTACAAACGTCTTTTCCCTGAGGCCATAATCTGAGCCTTGCATTATCCTACCGACCTACCAATATGCCGAAATTCGCAACAAAGTGTCTGCTCTGTATGTTTACATTGATGATGTGGGCATGTGCAGGAGCGTCACCCTCATCTGACAATAAATCAAACCCTGAAAACGACATGACCGAATCTGACTCAATCCCAATGACCACCCCCTCGGCAGAGGGCGATGTGCTGGTTGACATCTCTACAACTGCTGGCGATATACAGGTGCGCCTTTTCGGCGATACACCGAAGCATCGCGACAATTTCCTCAAACTTGTGAATGAGGGATACTACGACGGTGTGCTTTTCCACCGTGTAATAAATGAATTCATGATTCAGACCGGCGACCCCGATTCGAAAAATGCATCGGCCGGACAGTCGCTCGGAACAGGTGGACCTGGCTACACCATTGAGTCTGAAATCGTGTATCCGCGCCATTTCCACCGCAAGGGAGCGCTTGCCGCCGCCCGTCAGGCCGACCAGGTGAATCCCGAGCGCCGCAGTTCGGGCTCACAGTTCTATATTGTGACCGGAAAAGCGTACAACGACGGACAGCTCAAGCAGATGGAAAACCAGATGAAGATGATGCAGCAGCAGGGTATCTTCAATCGTCTGGCGGCAGAGAACCGCAGCAAAATCATGGAGATGCGCCGCAATAATGACCAGGCCGGCATACAGAAACTTCAGGAGGAGCTGATTGCCATCACAGAGAAAGAGGCGGCAGCTAATCCCGCCACTCTTACTCCCGAGCAGCGTAAGGTGTACGGCACTATTGGCGGCACACCCCATCTTGACGGCCAGTATACGGTGTTTGGCGAAGTGACAAAGGGACTTGATGTCGTCGATAAGATACAGCAGGTGCCCACCGGAGCCGCCGACCGTCCTCTCGAGGATGTGAAGATACTGAAAATGACAGTTGTTAAATAAGCATGGCAACCCGATTTACTCTTCCTAACGGACTCCGGGTAGTGCATGAACAGGATAGTGCCACCGCAATGGTGGCACTTGATGTACTATATAATGTAGGCGCGCGCGACGAGCAGCCCGACCACACCGGTATGGCCCATCTTTTCGAGCACCTGATGTTTGGCGGCTCTGCGAATATCGCAGATTTCGACGGCGCTATCGAGCAGGCCGGAGGGCGTAACAACGCATGGACCAACCAGGACTATACCAACTTCTACGATATAGTGCCAGCGCAGAATGCCGAGACTGCATTCTGGCTTGAGAGCGACCGCATGCTTTCACTTGCATTTTCCGACAAGGCTCTCGAGGTGCAGCGCAATGTGGTGATGGAAGAGTTCAAGCAGGTGTGCCTTAACCAGCCTTATGGCGATCTGGGACATCACATGTCGGCGCTGGCCTATAAGGTGCATCCTTACCGCACTCCGGTGATAGGCAAGGAACTGAGCCATATCGAAAGCGTTACCCAGGAGCAGGTGCGCGAATTTTTCCGCACACACTATGCTCCGAACAATGCTGTACTGGCGGTTACGGGCAATATCACTCTTGAAGAAACACGGCGCCTGGCAGAGAAATGGTTCGGACCCATCCCACGGCGTATGGTTGCTCAGCGCGCATATGCCGCAGAGCCCGAGCAGACAGAGGCACGCCGTATGGTTGTGACCGGCGATGTGCCGCAGACTCTGATAGTCATAAGCTATCCGATGCCTGGGTGCGCAGATCCGGATTATCCTGTATGTGATATAATTACCGACCTTCTGGCAGCCGGGCGCACTTCGCGCTATTATCGTCAGCTGGTAATGGAGTCGGGCTTGTTCTCATCGGCCGACGCCTCGATTACCGGGTCTGAGGAGCCGGGCCAGCTCTTGCTTCAGGGGATGTTGCGTGATGGAGTTTCCGTCGATGAGGCATGCGAGGCGCTGATAGGAGTGGCCCGCAGTCTTATTGTAAATCCCCCCGACGACCATGAGTTGCAGAGTGCCCTTAACCGATTTGAGACCCAACAGGTGATGGGCAACATCAGTTATGTTAATCTTGCCTCTACTCTCGCTCTTGACGAGATGCGCAATACCACTCAGGCGCAGACATTGGCCTGCTACAGGGCTATCACCGTCGAAGATATCGTGCGCGTAGCCTCTGACATATTCCAACCTGAGCGCAGCTCCACGCTGATATATTGTCCGAAGGATGCCGTGCAGGATTAAGTGCTGCTTATATGTCATACAGGCCTGTTCTTAATGTCATGAGGGGCATTTCATGCCGGTTTTGTCAAAAAAATAAAGAATAATTCAAAAGGTTTCTAAAAAAATCCCTATATTTGGCTTCTTAAAGCTAACTAACCACCATTATTGTTATGGAATTGCGTGACCAATCTTCTGCGGAGCTTGAAAATATCAGGCCCGAGGAAGTCTCCTTGCCAGCGGACGATGCTCCTGCTGTGACTGACTCTGTTGTAGAATCAGATGTCAATGAAGTGTGTGTAAATGATACCATGCCTGTAGAGAATGCCGGCGGTGAATCTGTCTCTGAGGATGAAGCCCCCGCTTCTGTTTCAGAGCCGGTAGTAGACCGTCCGATGTCGAAGGAAGAGGTAATTGCCAGACTGGAAGAGATTTCTTCCCGCTCGGGCTCTGATGTAAGCCGCGACGAGGTGACTCGTCTGCGTCAGGCTTTCCACGCATTCCGTAAGAATGAACTTATTGCGGAGAAGGAGGCTTTCATTGCCGATGGCAATGACGAGAAGGATTATCTGCCCTCGCTCGACCCGCTTGAGGAACGCATGACGGTACTCCTTAATATGATAAAGGAAGCAAAAGCCGAGTTCATTGCCCGACAGGATGAGGAACGCCGTGCCAACCTTGCTCGAAAACGCGACATAATAAAGGAACTCGACGAGATGGCTGCCGATACTGACAATGTCAACCGTCATTTCCCTCGTTTCCGTGAGCTTACCCAGGCCTTCAAGGATGCCGGCGAGGTGCCTCCTACTGATGCTACCGACCTTTGGCGCGACTATCAGGCTGCTGTAGAGCGCTTCTATGATCAGCTTAAGGTGAACAAGGACCTCCGGGATTACGATTTCCGTAAGAACCTTGAGATGAAGCAACTGCTTATCGAGGAGGCTGAGAAACTTGAGGGAGAGGCCGATGTTGTCACCGCTTTCCGCCGTCTGCAGGACCTGCATGAAAAATGGCGTGATGTAGGCCCTGTGGCCAAGGAGTTGCGCGATGAAATTTGGAACCGTTTCAAGGAAGCCTCAGCGGTAATCAATAAAAAATACCAGGCATTCTTCGAAGAGCGCAAAGAACGCGAGCGCGAAAACGAAGAGAAGAAGACCGCCATATGCGAGCGTGTCGAGAAAATCGATATCACTGCTCTCGCCAATCATTCGGCATGGGAGCAGGCTACTAAAGAGATACTTGCCGCACAGGAGGAGTGGAAGAAGCTCGGTTTTGCCTCGAAGAAGGTTAACAATGCGCTTTTTGCCCGTTTCCGTAAGACATGCGATGACTTCTTTACCGCAAAAGGCGACTATTTCCGTCAGGTGCGTGATATGCGCACTTCAAATCTTGAGCGCAAGACCGCACTCTGTGAGCGTGCCGAGGCTCTTAAGGACAGCACCGACTGGAAGAAGACAGCTGATGCCATTGCCGAACTGCAGAAAGAGTGGAAGACCATCGGTCCGGTCGACAAGAAGCACAGCGATATCATCTGGCGACGTTTCATTGATGCATGCGACTACTTCTTCGAGTGCCGCAAGAAGGCTACATCGGGCCAGCGTCGCACCGAACGTGAGAATCTCAAGAGCAAGGAAGAGATAATCAAGTCGCTCAAGGCTATCGCCGACGATACTCCCCGCGACGAGGCTATCGCCAAGGTCAAGGAGCTGCAGAGCGCATGGCAGGCAGTAGGACACGTTCCTTTCCGCGACAAGGACCGTGTCAACGAAGAGTACCGTGCTATAGTCGGCAATCTTTACGAGCATTTCGACATCCGCGAGAAACGTGCGCGCATGGAGGCTTTTGCCGGAAATATCCGTGAGATGCAGGGCGACGGCAACCGTCTCGGCCGTGAGCGCGAGCGACTGGTGCGTGCGCTTGAGCAAAAACGTGGAGAAATTAAGACTTATGAAAATAATTTGGGCTTCTTTAACGTTACCTCTAAGAGCGGCAATGCCCTGCTGCGCGACATGGAGCGCAAGATCGACCATCTTAAAGAAGACCTGAAAGCTCTTGAGGAGAAGATTCGCCTCATTGATCAGAATATTTAAGATTCCTGAGTGTCGGCAAATGTGCCGGCATGCAGGTTCTGGACGGTATTTGTAGCTGAATCGACATGAAGTAGATTCGCCCCTCACGTCTGGATAAGAAATGAAACGTGTGCGGTTTCCGGTAGCCTGTGGGCAATCGATGCCGTACACGTTTTTTTGTTTGATAAGATTGTGAATAAAAAAGGCAAATACGGTAAATATCTCTCTTTTATAGAGACCATTGCGGGATTTATCATTGTCAATCTCGCCTTTGTCGTCGCATGTCTTTTCGATACCGACATAGTAGGATTCCGATGGAAAGTGTCGTGGCTCGTGGTCAATGTAAGCTACCTGCCGGTAGCTATGATGTTCAATCGCTTTCCTATGCCGCGTTCGATTCATATCGACAGGGTGGTGGTGCGCTCGATAGAAGGGGTGGGAATGCATGCGCTGTTCTTCTTCGCATTGCTTACATTTCTCAATTCATGGGTGCACAATGATTCGTTCTACCTGTGGTTTTATGGACTTATGATAGTGCTCCTGCCGTGCGGGCTTGTGGCCACACGTATGCTTGTGAAGCGCTTCAGGCGCAAAGGGCGCAATTACAGCACTGCCATTATTGTCGGTACAGGAGAGACGGCCCACAGGTTGCGTTCGGAGATGCTTGCCGATGCCGGATATGGATACAAATGTCTTGGCTTTTTTTCGATAAGCCGCGACAGTATGCCGGTCGACGACCCGTTGTGTATCGGCACCATCGATACCCTTGAGGAGTTTATACAGAAGAACGAGGTAAACGAGATATATTATGCTGAATCGGGTGAGAATTATGCCTCGATGAAGCGTGTGATGCGTATTGCCGATGACCACGTGGTGCGCTTTTTCTATGTGCCGTTGCTTAATGCTTATGTGAGCCGGGCCGCACAGCTGTCAAATATCGGACAGGTGTCGGTACTTGACGTGCATCCTGATCCGCTGTCGGGATGGATGGCCCGCACCGTAAAGCGCGGGTTTGATATAGTGTTTTCTTCCATTGCGCTACTTTTCAGTCCGATAGTGTTTATTCCTGTAGCTATTGCAATAAAATGTTCTTCCCCCGGTCCTGTGTTTTTCAGGCAGAAACGCACCGGGTATAAAGGCCAGGAATTCATGTGCTGGAAATTCCGTACCATGCGGGTCAATTCAGGCAGTGACCGTGTGCAGGCCACCCGTGGTGATTCGCGTGTCACAAAAGTCGGCGAATTCCTGAGGCATACATCTATCGATGAGCTTCCTCAGTTTATTAATGTATGGCTCGGCGACATGTCGGTGGTAGGGCCGCGTCCGCATATGATAAAGCATACCGACGATTACCGCAAGATTATCGACAAATATATGGTGCGCCATTTTATCAAGCCCGGTATCACCGGATGGGCGCAGATAAGAGGATTCCGCGGGCAGACCGAGGAACTGTGGCAGATGGAGAAACGTGTCGAATGCGACATATGGTATATGGAAAACTGGAACTTGTTTCTCGACATCAAGATAATCGTTCTTACAATAGTCAATGCAATCCGAGGCGAGGAGAACGCCTATTGATACATAATTTCAACAAATCGGCCTGATTTCAACAATCCTAACTGTCATGCCACACCCTATAGACATTCTGCGCAAACTCCACAATTTCCCTGACGAGATAATCGAGCGGGTGCGAGAGCTTATGGTCGATGAACATGTCAGGAAAGGATATTGCATAGAGAGCCTGCGCCCTACGCCCGGCGGAACTGCCTTTTATATAAGGAAAGGAGCCGCGCGCACTTATTATATCGACAAAGGACGTGAATATACTCTATCATTTGCATTCGACGATGACTTCATTATTACTAACACCCTGACAGGAATCGGGCCCGGAGTACCGATGAACGTGATGTTTCTCGAGGATTCCGATATAGTGACGTTTGTACATAGCGAGATGCATCAGACCATACACGAGGGTATCTCAGATGTCAGCCCGCTTGAATGGACCATGTTTCTGAACGCTATTCTGTATGAATATGCAGGCTATCTGGAAGAGCGTCTGTTTAATCTGTACAATGCTTCGGCTCGTGAGCGCTATGATTGGGTGCTCAAGCGTTATCCCCGCCTGGGAGAGGTTGCTACCACTACGCAGATAGCGTCGTTTCTGGGCATAACCAAAGAGACACTCTATCGCATAAGGGGAGGTAAATACAGTGCGCGTTAATCTCATTTAGCAAGATTAGGCTGTGCTTTAGACTTCTATTTCGAACATTTAAATTAAATTAACTACTCCGTATGATATATGTCATATAATATAAGTGTGGCTGTGAGTAACTTTGCATCGCGAAAAAGTGCAGACCAAAATATTCACATCCGCCGTACCCTGTTTTAGTACTTGTTAATTCATTTCGGCGGGACTCCAATAGTTACAGTAATCAAAAGTTATATAAGTTTTTAAAGCAACGTTATGAAATTGAATTCCGCAAAGACCGTCGGAACTTCGCTCATAGCCGGGGTAGCCGTAGTGCTTGCCTCGTGCGGCGGAGGACAGCAACAGCAGCAGATGCCGGTACCTCAGATTGCCACAATGACAGTGGAATATGGTAATTCCGAACTCGAAAGTGCCTACCCGGTGACTATCAAGGGGCGTACTGATATCGCAATCCGTCCGCAAGTATCAGGATTTATTACCAAAGTTCATGTAGACGAAGGTCAGCAGGTGCGTAAAGGCCAGGTGCTCTTTACTCTTGACCAGGTGCAGTATCAGGCAGCTGTCGATGCCGCACAGGCTGCCATACGCGTGGCTGAAAGCGCGGTAAATACAGCCCAGCTTACTGCCGACAACAAGCGTCGCCTGTATGACAAGAATATAATCAGCGAGTATGAATGGCAGATGGCCGACAACCAGCTCAAGCAGGCCAAGGCCCAGCTCGCATCGGCTAACGCTCAGCTCGTTACTGCCCAGAAAAATCTCGCTTATACCGTTGTGACAGCTCCCAGCGACGGTGTTATCGGTTCGATTCCCAATCGTGAAGGCTCTCTTGCATCGCCCTCGTCGATGGAACCACTCACAACAGTGAGCGATAATTCTGAGGTATATGCTTATTTTTCTCTCAACGAGAAAGACATTCTCAGCATGACTGACAACGGCTCACGCAGCCTCAACGCTTCGGTCGACGCTATGCCCGCAGTATCGCTGCGACTGGCCAATGGAGAGATTTATCCCGAGAAGGGAAAGGTGGCTACTGTAAGTGGTGTGATAGACAATACTACCGGTGCTGCCACCGTACGTGCGCTCTTCAATAATCCTTCAGGAATGCTCCGCAGCGGCTCTACAGGATCTGTGCTTATTCCTAACTCTTACGAGAAGGTGATAATCATACCGCAGTCTGCCACAAGCGAGCTTCAGAACATACGTTTTGCCTACGTTGTCAATGACAGCAATAAGATTGTGGCTACTCCTATCCAGGTTTCTCCCATATCCGACGGAAAGAACTTTATCGTAGTGTCGGGTCTTGAGGCCGGTCAGCGCATTGCTGTAGAGGGAGTGGGTACATCGGTAAGAGACGGCATTACAATCCAGCCCGTAGATGCCTCTGCCCAGGCTCAGGGAGCTCCCCAGGCCGCTCCTGACGCTGCCAAGGAATAATTCTCTCCATCATAAAGTAGTCACAATACTCAATCGGACATGAAATTAGATACATTTATTAACCGTCCTGTGCTATCGACGGTTATATCGATTTTTATAGTTTTGTTGGGTCTGATTGGTCTTTTTTCGCTTCCAATTACCCAATATCCCGATTTGGCACCGCCTACTATCCGCGTGTCGACCACCTATACAGGTGCGAATGCGCAGGCTGTGCTGAATTCAGTAATCGCTCCTCTTGAGGAGTCAATCAACGGTGCCGAAGGCATGACTCATATGGAGTCGACCGCCACAAATACCGGTGCCGCCGACATCACTGTTTACTTCAAGCAGGGTTTTAACGCCGATATGGCGGCTGTCGACGTGCAGAACCGTGTCGCCAAGGCTACCAACCTTCTTCCTGCCGAGGTAACTCAGGTGGGTGTGCTTACCCAGAAGCGCCAGACATCCATGCTTATGGGTGTGGCCCTATATTGCGACAATGGTGAATATGATGAGGTGTTCATTGACAACTATATGAAAATCAATGTCATCCCTCAGCTTCAGCGTGTCAACGGTGTGGGCGACGTAATGTCGTTCGGTGCCGACTATTCTATGCGTGTGTGGCTTAAGCCCGACGTAATGGCCCAGTATAAGCTCATGCCGTCGGATATTTCCGCCGCTCTGCGCGAGCAGAATGTCGAGGCCGCTCCCGGTGCGTTTGGCGAACAGGGCGACCAGTCGTTCCAGTATACCATCAAGTATAAGGGACGTCTTACCACCCCCGAGGAGTTTGAGAATATCGTTGTAAGCGCCAACTCCGACGGCCAGATTCTGTATCTCAAGGATGTGGCCGACATCGAACTCGGACGTGTGACCTATGGCTTTGGCAACAGCCTTAACGCATATCCGTCGACTTCGGCGATGATTTTCCAGACCGCCGGCTCCAACGCTACCCAGATTATCAAGGACTGCGAGAAGGAGATTGACCTCCTTGCAAAGGACCTTCCCAAAGGTCTCCACTTCGCTATCCCGATGAACAACAACGACTTCCTTGAAGCCTCTATCCACGAGGTTATCAAGACCCTCATCGAAGCGTTCATCCTTGTGTTCTTCGTGACATATGTCTTCCTCCAGGACTTCCGTTCGACCATCATTCCCGCTATTGCCATTCCCGTGGCACTTATCGGTACATTCTTCTTCATGAACCTTATCGGATTCTCGATCAACCTTATCACCCTGTCGGCTCTCGTGCTGGCTATCGCGATTGTGGTCGACGATGCGATTGTGGTGGTCGAGGCGGTGCATGCCAAACTTGATGTGGGCTACAAGAGCGCCCGCAAGGCTTCAATCGACGCTATGAACGAGATTGGCGGCGCCATTATCTCCATCACTCTGGTAATGATGCTTGTGTTTATCCCGGTATCGTTCATGCCCGGCACATCAGGTGTGTTCTATCAGCAGTTCGGTATTACCATGGCTATCGCTATCGGTCTGTCGGCTCTTAACGCGCTTACCCTGTCGCCGGCTCTGTGTGCTGTGTTCCTCAAGCCCCACAACGATGACAAGTCTCTTAAAGAGCGTATGGGCACAGCATATTCCGAGGCTGCCGATGTGATGAAGAAGCGTTATTCGTCGGTATGGAAGCTCAACCTTCCCCCGATGGTGACATTCCTCTTCCTTGCCGCTACAATTACATTCATGGTACTCGGCTGGTATCAGCTTGAGGTTATATGGAAACTCGCAGTCGGCGTCGTATGTGCGATTATCGCTATCATGGGCATCTTCAGCGACCGTTTCAAGGCCGGATTCGAGCTGGGCTACTCCCGACTCCTTAAATTCTACAACAAGGCTTCCGGCTTCTTCATCCGCCATAAGATTACATCGTTTGGAATCGTAGGTCTGAGCATCGCCGTACTGGTATGGCTTATGTCGATAACACCTACCACACTTGTGCCCAACGAGGATACCGGCTATCTGTTCGTGATGCTCGACATGCCTCCGGGAACATCCCAGGAGCGTACCGAGGCCACTCTTAACAAGATGGACCAGGTAATCATGAAGATTCCCGGAGTGAAGTATACCCAGAAGATTATGGGCTATAGCTTCCTTGCCGGACAGGGTAACACCTACGGTACATTCATTGTCAAGCTCGACGACTGGTCGGAGCGTGACGAATCGCGCAGCAACGAGGCTATCATCCGTCAGATTTATGGTTTGACTTCAACCATCAAGGATGGCCGTATCGTGGCCTTTGCTCCGCCTATGATTACCGGCTACTCGCTTACCAACGGTTTCGACCTCAAGATGCAGGACAAGACCGGAGGTTCGATTGACAACTTCTATGGAATCGTGCAGAATTTCCTCCGTGAACTGATGGCTCAGCCTGAGGTACAGATGGCTTATTCTACATTCAACCCTGCCTTCCCGCAGTATATGATTGACATTGATGCCGCCAAGGCAAAGCAGGCCGGTATCAGCCCCTCGACTATTCTCAGCACTCTGCAGGGATATTACGGTGGTATGTATGTGTCCAACTTCAACCGCTTCGGTAAGATTTACCGTGTGATGATGCAGGCCACTCCCGAGTCGCGTGTGTCGCCTGAAACACTGTCAAGCATCAAGATTCGCAACGGTGCGGAAATGGCATCTCTGTCCAATTTCGTTACTTTGAAGCGTGTCTATGGTCCTGACCTTCTCAACCGTTTCAACATGTTTACATCAATCTCCGTTACCGGTCAGCCGGCTCCCGGATATACTTCCGGCGACTGTCTTGCAGCGGTAGAGCGTGTGGCGGCAACCACTCTTCCTGCCGGATTCGGATATGAGTACTCAGGTATGACACGTGAGGAGGCAAGCTCGTCGGGCAACGGCACAGCCATGATTTTCGGTCTCTGTCTGCTCTTCGTATACCTTCTCCTCTCCGCTCAGTATGAGAGCTATATTCTCCCCTGGTCGGTAATCCTTTCGATACCGTTCGGTCTGATGGGTTCATTCATATTTGCCGGAATCGATGGCATATCCAACAACGTGTACCTGCAGATTGCGCTTATCATGCTTATCGGACTTCTGGCGAAGAACGCCATCCTTATCGTTGAGTTCGCCCTTGAACGCCGCCGTACGGGTATGGCGATTGTCAATGCGGCTATCCAGGGAGCATCGGCTCGTCTGCGTCCTATCCTCATGACTTCGCTCGCTCTTGTTATCGGTCTGCTCCCGATGATGTTTGCCCACGGTGTGGGTGCCAATGGTAACCGTGCCCTTGGTACAGGCTCTATCGGCGGTATGCTTATCGGTATGATTCTACAGGTACTTATCGTTCCGGCTCTGTTTGTGGCATTCCAGATGATTCAGGAGAAGATTTCTCCCATGAAGTGGAAGGATACCGACAATACCGGCCTTGAATCGGAAATCGAGCAGTATTCACATTAATGCTCTAATCAATTTATATTCGTAATGACAGTCAACAGAATATCACGATACGCTTTCATTCTTGCAGGTGTGGCAATGCTCTCGAGCTGCCACATCTACAAGAAGTTTGAAATGCCCGACGACAAACCGGTGCTTGCCGAGTATGTCGAGGCGCGCGATGCCGCTATGGACTCAACTTCGTTCGGCAACATGCGCTGGCAGGAGATGTTTACCGACCCTATGCTTGCCGACCTTATCGGACGCGCTCTGGTCAGCAACGTCAATCTGCAGAATGCCAAGCTCAATGTCGACATGGCCCACTCCCAGCTTAAGGGTGCGCGCCTCAGCTATCTTCCGTCGCTTACTCTCGCGGCCTCAGGCAACAAGGCTTACTATGATATTACCGGCATGCGCGACATGCCCTGGACATATCAGGTGCCTCTGTCGGCAAGCTGGGAGATAGATATCTTCGGCAAGACTCTCAACACCAACCGTCGTGCCAAGGCTGCGCTGCTTCAGAGCGAGGCATACGAGCAGGCCGTACGCTCGCAGATTATTGCGGGAGTAGCCAATTGCTATTATACAATCGCCATGATTGAGAAGCAGCTCCAGATTACCCGCGAGACCGCCAAGCTATGGGGCAAAAATGTAGAAATCATGAAGGATTTCAAGGAGGCCGGCCGCGTCACTGAGGCCGCTGTAGTGCAGAGTGCTGCAAATTACTACAGCATCCAGGCTTCGATTACCGACCTTGAGGTGGCTCTCAATCAGGCCAACAACAGCATGTCGCTTCTGCTCAATGTCGCTCCCCAGTCGTGGGGTATCTCGCCCGACGCCGTGTTCCAGTTGCCCGGAGCCGTAAGCGCCGGAGTGCCGATGCGCGAGCTTGCCGCCCGTCCCGACGTGCGTGCGGCCGAACAGTCAGTAGCTGTGGCATACTATGCTACCAACCAGGCCCGTGCTGCATTCTATCCAGGTATTACCATCTCAGCTACCGGCGGCTTTACCAACTCGGTTGGGTCGATGGTGCTCAATCCTGCCAACTGGTTTGCCAATCTTGCAGGTTCGCTTACCGCACCTCTGTTTGCCCGCGGACAGCTTATCAGCAACCTTGAGGTGGCAAAGGCCAATCAGGCTGTAGCCATGAATAATTTCGAGAATACACTTATGAATGCCGCTGCTGAAGTGAGCGATGCATATCTGACCCTTGAGAAGAGCGCCGAGAAGTCGGAACTTCTGACACATCAGGTGGCCGAGCTCGAGAAGTCGGTAGAGTATACAATGGAACTGCTTGCATACAATGGCACTACTTCGTATCTCGAGGTGCTTACCGCACAGCAGACCCTTCTGCAGGCCCAGCTTAATAAGGTAAACTGCGACAATACCCATGCACGTGCTGCCGTAAGCCTCTATCAGGCTCTTGGCGGCGGACGTTAATCCTTAATTTCATATGTCATGATTAGTCCATTAGCACATGTCGACCCTGCTGCCAAGATTGGCAACAATGTCAAGATTTATCCGTTTGCGTTTATCGATGCCGATGTAGAGATTGGCGACGACTGCGTGATTATGCCTTATGTAAGCATAATGAGCGGTACGCGTATCGGCCGACACAATAAAATCTATCAAGGCTCGATTATCGGTGCCGATCCTCAGGATTTCCGCTGGAAAGGCGAGAAGACTTTCTGTGTAATCGGCGACAACAACATAATACGCGAACAGGTAATCATCAACAGAGGAATACATACCAACGGTGCCACTACCATCGGAAACGATTCCTTTATAATGGCCGAAGCCCATATCGGCCACGACAGCCAGATTGCCAACAAGGTAGTGCTCGGCAACGGCGCCACCATAGCCGGCGACTGCAAGGTGGGCACATGTTCGATACTTTCGTCCAATTCAGTGCTCCATGAGCGCAGTGAGGTAGGCGACTGGGTAGTGGTGAAAGGCGGATGCCGTATTACCGGCAACGTACCTCCCTATGTCATTATAGCCCACAATCCGGCCACATATTATGGTATCAATGCCTTTATCATGCGCAAGCATGGATTTACCGACGAGCAGATTGACGATGTGGCAAAGGCTTACCGTCATATCTATCAGGCCGGCACCTCTGTGTTCAACGGTCTGAAGCGTGTCGAGGCCGACGTCGCTCCGAGCGATGTGCGCAGCAATATCGTCGACTTTATCCGCGGGCACCAGCTCAAGATTGTGGCTGTGCCTACCGAACTGGAGTAATATCGTTAATTATCTTTATAAGGCGGCTGTATCGGATTATTTCGGTGCAGCCGCCGTTGTATATAACCGCGGGATTTTGTACTTTTGTTGACAGCAACGCCGCAATTATTAAAGAAGCTCATGGTCTCGGCGTAAAGTAATGAAAAATCAATTTAATACCTTATATGGATATGAATTCTATAATTCCTCCTTTTAAATTTGTCCCCTACCTGAAGTCGGTACTTTGGGGAGGTAACAAGATTGCCCCGTTCAAGGGGATAGTTACTGACCAGAAATCTATCGGTGAGAGCTGGGAGATTTCCGGTGTGCCCGGACATGAATCGGTAGTAGCCGAGGGTGATGACAAGGGTATGACCCTCCCCGAGCTTATCGAGAAGTATGGCGCACGCCTTGTCGGCGACAAGGTATATGCCCGCTTCGGCAGCACATTCCCCCTGCTTATAAAACTTATTGATGCCGAAAAGGATCTTTCCGTACAGGTACATCCCGATGACGCTCTTGCCAAGGAACGCCACAATTCACTCGGAAAGACCGAAATGTGGTATATCGTGGATGCCGAGCCCGGAGCCAATATATATGCCGGACTTTCTGAGCAGATAACTCCCGACGACTATACTCGCCTTGTGGCAGAAAAGAAAATCATGGATGTGATAGCCTGTCATGAATCTCACGACGGCGACCTCTTCTTCCTTCCCGCAGGCCGTATCCACGCTATCGGAGCCGGCAACCTCCTTGCCGAGATTCAGGAGACCAGCGATATCACCTATCGCGTATACGACTTCGACAGACGTGACGCCGAGGGAAATACCCGCGAACTCCATACCGAGCAGGCCAAGGATGCCATCGACTATACCGTATATCCCGAATACAAATCGGAATATGACCGTGAAGCAAAAGGCGAAGTGCCTCTGATTGACTGCGAATACTTCGACGTAAACCTTGTCAAGGCCGACGGTCGTCAGAATATCGCCATGAGCCACGATTCGTTTATGGTAATCATGTGTCTGGAGGGCGAGTGTCAGATTATCACTGACCATGGCACCATTACACCTATGCGCAGAGGCGAGACTATCCTTGTGGCTGCCGCAACCGCGTCGGTAGAAGCCAACGGTAACGCCACACTTCTTACCGCCCAGGCATAAGTTGACACCACAACACTCTATATGGAATCAGTGAAGCAGCAGATAGAGCGGCTACGCGCCGAAATCGACAGGCACAACCATCAGTATTATGTGCTTAATTCGCCGGAGATTTCCGATTATGATTTCGACATGATGCTCAAGCGACTCGAGAGTCTTGAAAAAGAACATCCCGAATATGACGACCCGCTTTCGCCCACTCATAGGGTCGGGTCGGATATCAACAAGGCTTTCGAGCAATGGGAGCACAGGCGTCCGATGCTGTCGCTTGGCAACACTTATTCCATAGCAGAGGTTGACGAGTGGGTGGCTCGTGTCCGCGAGGGACTTATGGACGAGCCATTCGGTATTGTCGGTGAAATGAAGTTTGACGGTACTTCGATATCGCTTACTTACGAGCACGGACGCCTGGTAAGGGCCGTGACCCGAGGCGATGGCACCCGAGGCGACATTGTCACCGATAATGTGATGACCATACGCTCCGTTCCGCTTACCCTGCAGGGATCGGGATGGCCCGATGAATTTGAAATCCGAGGGGAGATACTTCTCCCATGGAAGGCTTTCGACCGGCTTAATGCAGAGAGGGAGTTTAATGAAGAACCCCTCTTTGCAAATCCTCGCAATGCCGCGGCCGGCACATTGAAGATGCAGAACTCGGCAGAGGTAGCACGCCGCGGCCTTGATGCCGTGTTCTACTATCTTCTTGGCGACAATCTGCCTTACGACAACCATTTCGACAATATGGAGGCGGCCCGCAGCTGGGGATTCCGAGTGTCTCCGGAAATGAAGCTGATGACCACGATTGAGGAGATTGACGCTTTTATTGCCCATTGGGATGTGGCCCGTAAGGAACTGCCGTGGGCTACCGACGGACTGGTGTTTAAGGTCAACAGCCTTCGTCAGCAGCTCAATCTCGGGTATACGGCAAAATCTCCCCGTTGGGCTGTGGCATATAAATTTGCAGCCGAACGTGCTCTCACTCCACTGCGCTATGTATCGTTTGAGGTGGGACGCATGGGGATGGTGACTCCTGTCGCCAATCTCGATCCGGTGTTGCTGTCGGGTACGGTCGTAAAGCGTGCGTCGCTCCATAATGCCGATATTATACGCCGCCTCGACATACATGAAGGTGATCATCTCTATGTGGAGAAGGGTGGTGAGATTATCCCCAAGATTACCGGTGTAGATGTCAGCGCCCGCGTGCCCGGGTCTAAGCCGGTGGAGTTTGTTACAGAGTGTCCCGTGTGCGGCACCCCGCTTGTGCGTGTCGAGGGTGAGGCGTCCCACGTATGTCCCAATAAACTCGGATGTGCGCCGCAGATATGTGGACGTATTGAGCATTTTGTAGGGCGTCGTATGATGAATATCGACGGCATCGGTGAGGAAATGTCTGTCACCCTCTATAAGAACGGATGGGTAAAGGATCCGGCCGATTTATATACTCTTGGGCGTTATCGCAAAGAGATGCTTCAGCTTCCCGGAATGGGGCCTCGCACTATCGACCGCATGCTCGAAGGGATAGAGGCGTCAAAGCATGTAAGTTTCGACCGTGTCATATTTGCTCTGTCGATTATGTTTGTAGGCGAAACGGTGGCCAAGAAGCTGGCCCGTTCGCTACGCAACATGGATGCTCTCATGAGTGCGGATTTCGACACACTTGTAGCCATCGAAGATATAGGTCCTCGCATAGCCCAGTCGGTGGTCGACTATTTCTCACATCCTCTCAACCGTGATATTGTAGAGCGTCTTCGTGCCGCAGGTGTGTGCATGTCTATGCCCGACGAGCCGGAGGGAGCTGCCTCAGGCGTGTTTGATGGGAAGACTGTGGTGATTTCCGGCACATTCTCCCACCACAGCCGCGACGAGTATAAGGAGATTATCGAGCGGAATGGAGGCAAGAATTCTGGCTCTGTAAGCAAAAAGACCGATTTCATACTTGCCGGCGACAATATGGGGCCGGCCAAACTTGAGAAAGCGCGCACACTCGGTATAACTATCCTTAGCGAGGATGAGTTTCTCAACATGCTGTCAGCACAGCAATAATCACTACAGTATTATGACACCCGAAGAACGTCTCAAAATAGAAGAACGCATCATCATGATGCTCAAGACTGTGTTTGACCCGGAAATCCCGGTAGATATCTACAGCCTTGGCCTTATATACAAGATTGACCTTGCCGACAACGGCGACCTCACTGTCGATATGACGCTTACCGCACCCAGTTGTCCTGCCGCCGACTTCATAGTCGAGGATGCGCGTATAAAGCTGGAAAGCATCGATGGAGTCAACAACGTGACAATAAATATTGTATTCGAGCCTGAATGGACCAAGGACATGATGAGTGAAGAGGCCAAGCTCGACCTCGGTTTCCTCTGATTGTATTTCGGAAGACATGGTATATTTTATCTCCGACCTTCACCTCGGCGCTACATATCTGCCCGATGCGCGCGCTTATGAGCTACGCGTTGTCGAGTGGCTTGACAGCATTCGCCATGATGCCACCGAGCTTTATATGCTCGGTGATATACTTGACTACTGGTATGAATACCGCACTGTCGTGCCCAGGGGATATATACGCTTTTTCGGAGCGCTTGCAGCGCTTGCCGATGCCGGAGTGAAGATTTATTGGTTTATAGGCAACCATGACATCTGGCTGTTCGACTATCTGCGCGATGAGATTGGGCTTACCGTAATCGACGGCGTGCTCGAGAAGGAGATTCTCGGAAAACGCTTCTTTCTTACCCATGGCGATGGGGTAGGTAAACTGCCCGTTACTTTCCGCGGCCTCCGGGCCATATTCCGCAATCGTTTCTGTCAGAAACTTTACAGTGCCATTCATCCGCGATGGACTATACCGTTTGCCCACCGGTGGTCGACATCAAGCCGCGATTTCTGTAAGGATGATATTCCACAGTTTTCGGGTCCGTCGGCAGAGCCGTTGGTCGCTTTCTCAGAATCATATTCGGCTATGCATCCCGACATTGATTATTTCGTCTACGGTCATCGTCATGTGCTGGTCGACTATCTTCTTTCTACCGGTGCGCATATGGTAATTCTCGGAGATTGGATTCACCATTTCAGTTTCGCAAAATTCGATGGAGACACCCTCTTATTGTATAGATGGAATGGTGAAACTGGAGAAAAAATCGGTTATTAATAAAAATTTACTTAACAGCGTTAATAATGGTCGCTGAGGTTATGTGTTGTATATCAGCATGATACAAAAGTATCCCTGAAAACTTTCCTAAAAATGATTAAAAAACATGTTGCTAAACATGCTTTTTATTTTTGTAACCTCACAAAAAAGAATGACCTTTGTAACGCAAACCTAAAACAATCTTTTTTACCTTAGAAATTGTACCTATTGGAAACCCATAAAAGGGAGCTTGATGATAAGCTCCTTTTTATTTTTTTATATATACTGCTGATGTTCTTCTGATTCTATTTTGAATGTCGATGTTAT
>NZ_JAIDKI010000199.1 GCF_029051885.1 Muribaculum sp. | reverse complement strand
GTACTACGACACCTACACCCCCTCTGTAGGATGGTCGGGCAACACCTTCGACACCAACATGCCGAAGATCTACACACCCTTCTTCATGATCCGCAACATCTCCGGCACCGAAGGTCTCGCCTACCACTGGGCCAACCTTATCCGTGTGTTCGGCTCGCTCCGCGTAAGCGACTGCTACGGTCCCATCCCCTTCTCTAAGATTGGCACAGGCTCTGACTTCGCCGTAGCCTACGACGACATGCCCACTCTCTACAACGCCATGTTCGAGCAGCTCGACCTCGCTATCGCAGGCCTCAAGGAGGCTGCCGGAGGCGGTGCCGTATCATCGCTCCTGCAAGAAGTCGACTACATCTACCAGGGCGACATGAACAAGTGGGTGAAATTCGCCAACACACTCAAGCTCCGCATGGCCATGCGTCTTGTCAACGTTGAGCCGCAGCTCGCCCAGCGCAAGGCCGAAGAGGCTGTCAACGATCCCGGTGGCATCATCTCCGACCCCTCCGAAGCCGCATGGTCTACATTCATCCCCGGCGGCAACTCATTCCACAAGGTCAACGTTCTCTGGAACGAAGGCCGTGTAAGCGCCGACCTCACCTCCTACATGAACGGCTACAGCGACCCCCGTCTCCCCCTCTACGCCGATCCCGCCCCGGGTTCTTCAACTGGCGAGATTGTAGGCGCACGCAGCGGTGTGTTCCACTACAACATCCTGAAATCAGAGACTACCAACTACTCCTATCCCAAAGTTACAGCACAGAGCAAGCTCCTCTCAATCTCAGCAAGCGAATCATGGTTCTCTCGCGCCGAGGGTGCTCTCCGCGGCTGGAACATGGGCGGCACTGCCAAGGAACTCTATGAAGAGGGTGTACGCGTGTCAATGAAAGAGCGTGGCGCCGAAATCGGCAACTACCTCGAAAGCACTGCCACACCCGCTGCCTACGTAGCTCTCGACAATACTTCTTACAACGCGGCTGCCACAAGCACCATCTGTCCCAAGTACGACGAATCTGCCTCATTCGACACCAACCTCGAGCGTATCATCGTGCAGAAGTGGCTTGGCAACTTCCCCAACGGATGGGAATCCTGGGCCGACTTCCGCCGCACCGGCTTCCCGAAGTGGTTCCCGGTTGTCAACAACCTCTCGACCGACGGTGTGACATCAGCACGCGGCATGCGCCGTCTGCCCTTCCCGCAGTCAGAATTCAACACCAACGAAGCCAATGTAGAAGCCGCTAAGAAGATGCTCGGCGGCGACGACAACAGCGCTACCGATCTCTGGTGGGCTAAGAAAAACTGATTTAAATCACCGGTAGAGAGGTGACGATATAAATATGTATGTGGGCCCCCGGCCCACATACATAGACAACACCCCTCTTGTGTCGCACGACACAAGCCCCGCCGGAGGCACGCCCCTGACTTGACTCTCCTCTAATAATTTATCTCAAATTATCATCTACAACAATGAAAGGACTTAAATCAATATTATTTGCCGCAGCAGCTCTGATTGCCGGACCAGCCGTAATCACCTCCTGCGACGACTGGACCGAGCCTGAGGCCGAGGACTTCTACACCCCGCCTACAGAGAGCTACTACACCAACCTCAAGGATTACTTCGAATCACCCCACAAGGTGATGTTCGGATGGTTCGGTTCCTGGACCGCTGCTGCCAAATCCAACTCCCTCATCGGTCTTCCCGACTCAACCGACTTCGTCAGCCTCTGGCTCTGCTGGGGCAACCTTACCGAAGCTCAGCAGGCCGACCTCAAGGCTTTCCAGGCCCGCGGTTCAAAAGCTGTGCTCTGCTGGCTTGCCACAAACATCGGTGAAAACATCACCCCCGGCTACAGCGGTGTGCCTCCTACTGAAGCTGCCGAGGAATTCTGGGGATTCACCAATGGCGACGTTCCCTCTATGATTGAGGCTGCACGCAAGTATGCCGACGCTATCGCCGACACCTGCGACAAGTACAACATCGACGGTTTCGATATGGACATCGAGTCATTCGGTACTCTCATCATGGGCGGCACCGAGACCCGCAAGGTACAGAACGAGTTCCTCCGCCAGCTCCGCAAGCGCTTCGACGAGTCGGGACGCATGCTCGTCATCGACATTCCCGGCGGTGTGGGATGGCTCAACTTCTACGGATATCTTGACGATGATGTAGTTGAAAGCGTTGACTATATCTGCTGGCAGACCTACGAGCTCAACCACGCCGGACTCAACCAGTTCTTCAACAGCGTAAAGAGCTACAAGCCCGATATTTTCGAAAATACACTGAAGAAATCGATTATCACAGCCACATTCGAACGCGCTTCCGACAAGAACCTCTTCCCCGTACACTCCACATGGAACTACAGCGAAGGTCTTGAGCACGCCGGTCAGGGAGCCTACCACATCGAATACGACTATCCGGGCACTCCCGACTATCCCTACGTTCGCAAGGGCATAGCCACTCAGAACCCCCCAATCAATGAATAACCCCAATCAAACATAAGGAATAGATAGATGAAAAATATAGCATCAAAAGTTCTCGCGCTCGGAATCGCAGCTGTAGCTTTCACTGCTTGCGACGACGCCAAGAACGATGTAATCGACAACATGGTCTACATTTCCGAGGCTGCCACCTCACCTGCTTCGGAAGTAGTAGTAGGCAAAGTCGGTGAAAAATCGAAAGCCAACATCAATGTGCGCATGGCACAGAAAGCCACCACCGACACAAAGGTACAGCTCGCCCTCGATCCCGCGGTGCTCGAAGCCTTCAACAAGCGCAACGACACTGAGTATGCCGTTATCCCCACCGAGCATGTCTCCTTCCCCGCCGAAGTTATCATACCCGCCGGCTCGTCAATGGTTGAGGTTGAGGTTGAGATTACTTCATTTGCAGGAGAGGCCGGTGTAGACTACGCTGCTCCCCTCCGCCTTACCGGCGCAGAAGGCCTGCAGGTGTCGCAGGGTTCTGGTACATTTGTAATCACCCTCGGCAAGACCCTTACTCAGAAAGCTCCCAAATTCTTCTACGACAACGCCATGACAATGGACTGGGACGGCACTGAAACCCTCTCCACCCTCACCCTCGAGTGGTGGGCACGAGTAGAAACCCGCG
>NZ_JAIDKI010000198.1 GCF_029051885.1 Muribaculum sp. | reverse complement strand
TCCCTCATCACAAGCGAAAATATGCTCGACGATTGACCGCCCTGACGGTAACATTTATTATTAAACAAGCTCTTAATGTGCGGTGTAATAACCTCTTGTCGTCAGAAAGGCCATTTGGAGATGTCGGCAACAAAAAGCATTGAGTATATGTATATGCGCTTTGTAATTCATTTTGGAAAAATATTCATACGTTTGAATATGTACAATAAAAGAGCTAACTTTGAAGAGTGAATGTGACTTTTTCATACCTTACTAAGAGATTTTAAACAATCTCTAAAGGACTGTTGATTAGTGAATGGAAGCTAATATTATCTATCGTATCACCTGTGGCGATGAGCGTGCGTTCGACACGCTTATGGATGTCTGTTCTCCATCGCTATACCGTTATGCGTTAGGGATAATCCGTTCGCGAGAGGTAGCGGAAGAGATTGTCAGTGACGTGTTTATGGAAGTATGGAAAATGAGAGAGTCACTTCTCGAGATTTCATCGATTGAGAGTTGGATGAGAAAGGTTGCCTACTGTAAGGCAGTGACAGCCTTGCGCCATACCAATTCATGTCCGGAAGGTGTGCCTATTGATGAGACGATACACTTTGATATGGACACAGTCCCTTCTCCTGACGAGCAGATAATCTCCCGGGAGGATGCATCGTTGCTCGACAAGGCAATACAGTCGCTTCCTGACAGATGCCGCCATGTGTTTTATCTGGCCAAAATAGATTGTATGCCATACAAGGAGATTGCATCGATGCTTGGTATTACGGTGGCCACCGTAAGTTACCATGTCGGCTATGCTATGGACGCTCTTCGTCGTGTGCTCAGACATGATTGATAGGTGTCATTCGAGCAGAATGCCCCGAATGTACTATGGAAATTCCGTATTTTCCCGACGTGATGAAAATTTTTTAGAAAAAATATCGTTTTTAACCTATAGATTCGCCGGGAAGGTGCGTCATATATTATAGAGACATAAATATGAATTACGACAATCTACATAACCGAAATATATCCGACGACACGGTCGACCGCCGTATCGACATGTTTCTTGACAATTATCGTTCAAGCAATGATGTTGATGTGGACCGTATCAAGATGCTCACGCGTGACAAGATTCGCAAAGAACAGATGCGTAGCCGCATGATTGTGCGCCGACGCATACTTGGATGGGCGTCAGTGGCCGCAGTAGTGGCAGTCGTGGCCTGTATGTGTTTCTGGATTATGCGCCCGGTATCGGCGATTGATTTATCCGATGCCTCTGATGCGACACTTGCCGAGGCCGGATATACTACGGTTACTGTTCCTGCCGGCGAACGTCGTGAAATTGCACTTTCCGATGGCTCGGTGATTATAGCCAATTCAGGTACTGTCGTAAAATACCCTGCTGATTTTAATGGCGCCGAGCGTAGGATATATGCAGATGGCGAGGTATATTGCCGTATCGCCAAGGATGCTGACCATCCTTTTGTTGTCGAGAGCAACGGATTTGATGTCAAGGTACTCGGTACTACCTTTAATGTGCGCAACTCCTCTGACTCCACGGCAAGTGTGGTTCTAGTGGAAGGTGCTGTCGAGATTTCCACTGATTCTCACAATTGTGTGAAAATGAGGCCCAACCACCTTGTCGACCTTTGTGCAGGCAATATTACTTCCATGCGGAGTGTCGACCCGGCCGACTATACGGCATGGATTGATTACAGGTTGCATCTTGACGGCGAGCCTCTCAGCGAGGTGGTAAAGCGCCTTAATGCTTTCTATGACCTCAATGTGACATGTGATTCAGCTCTTGCAGGGGTCAGGATTTACGGAAAACTTGACCTCAAGGGTGGAGCTTCCGAGGTGCTTAATTCTATCCAGACAATCGTTCCTATGGACATGGAACGTCATGGACGTGATGTAAGATTGCGTCCTATACAGGAGTCTGACCTTCCGTCATGACTTCATCTGATTGTCGCCGCAATATAAGCGATAATCACAATTTAACAAGTAACTGATATACACAGCTTATTATCCGGGGTGTAAATTTCCGGAGGGCTATTGTCATGTCCGTTCCCTTAACCTCAGTAACCACGATAACACGATATAAATGAAACCATTATCAACATTCTGCAAATCTATTATTGCCGGTACGGCTCTTCTGGCTGCAATGCCTGCGTTTGCTGCCTCGGAAATGACTACATTGACCATTGAGCCTGATACTACAAGCACGCTCCGCAATCCTCTGACTGGATGGGTGATGTATCTCGGCCGTACCTGGGACTCTGATTTCTGGACCGCCAACGGATACGACTCAATGGTGACATCCACAGGCGATACAGTGCGCGTCAGCGACTATGCTTCATGCGCGTATATCCGCACATCATGGGCTTCTTTCGAGCCGGAAGAGGGAAAATATGCCTGGAATGATCCTGATTCGCGACTTATGCGACTGATTCGTTCGGTATGGGACCGCGGCATGCGTATCGCTTTCCGTGTGGTGATTGATGGCCGTGACCAGGCGCAGAATACTCCACAATATGTGTTTGATGCCGGCGCAGAGGGGTACTATGATCCTAAGAATCCCGGAAAAAATTATTCGCCTTATCCTGACGACCCTGTGTTTCAGGAGAAATATACCAAATTTTTCCATGCGATGGCCCGGGAGTTTGATGATCCCGACAAAGTAGAGTTTATTGATGCGTACTCTCTTGGCAAGTGGGGTGAGAGCCATTCGATGATTTATAAGGATAATGCCAATAAAGAGCCTGTTTTTGAATGGGTTGTGTCGCTTGCTACAAGCTGCTTCAAGAGAGTGCCGATGCTTGTGCACTACCACCGTATGCTTGGAGACCCTACCGATGACGGCTGGGGAGCTGTACCTGAAAATGCAGCCAGGCTTATCAACAAGGCTGTTGACCTTGGTTTCTCGCTCCGTCATGATGCGTTTGGTATGACAGGATACTACCAGGAATGGGAGAAGGAACAGGCAAAAAAATGGAATTTCACACGTCCTATCATAATGGAAGGCGGCTGGATTACCGGTGCTCACCATCGCTATTGGATTGACCCTTCGGGCGAATACCGTCAGGGACATGCTATCGATGTGCGCGAAGGCGAGTATAAAGCCTCACGCGAGGCACATGTCAATATGATGGATTTCCGTATCAATGACGAGACTCGGTCATGGTTTCAGGAGGCATTTCCTCTTGTGAAGAAATTCATTGCCGAGGGCGGCTATCGCCTTTATCCCGATATGATATCGATACCTGTGTCGGCCGCGCGTGGACAGAAAGTCGCGATAACTCATAGATGGAACAATCTCGGTTGGGGATACTGCCCGACCAATATCCCTCAGTGGAATCAGAGATATAAGGTGGGCTTTGCATTGCTCGATGCATCGACACTTGAGCCTGTAAAGGTATGGGCCGACAAAAATACACGTCTCGACCTGTGGCTCAAAGACTCACCCACTGAGTATACTACGCATATCACCCTTGACGGTGTTAAGGCCGGGAAATATGTGTGGGCTGTCGGTCTTGTCGATGTTACCCGAGGTAATGAAATCGGTCTGAAGATTGCCGCAAAGGATAATGTGACTCCGTTAGGGTGGGTCAAGTTGTCAGACGTCATTTTAAAGTAATCACATTAAGTAACTGGTCGAAATTATTTTAAGAGTGAAATTTTGAGAAGAAACATCGAAACAATCTGATGATTAACATAAAATAATTTAGAACAGTTACTTATCACAACATTCTTAATAATGAAGATACCTGATATTCTCTCTACGCTCTTGATTCTGCTGTCTGCCAATGGCGCGTTCGGCGCCGAGTTGCTTGTGCAGGCCGAGTCATTTGATTCTCATGGAGGATGGAGCCTCGACCAGCAGTTTATGGATCATATGGGGTCGCCCTATCTTATTGCACATGGTCTTGGCAAGCCTGTGGAGGATGCTGTCACCACGGTCGATATTCCGGAATCCGGCAGATATGCAGCCTGGGTGCGTACCTATAACTGGACTTCTCCATGGGAGCCCGACCGTAAGGGACCGGGAGCATTTCGCTTAAGTGTCAACGGACGACGGCTTGCATCTACAGCCGGAGACACAGGCTCGGCATGGGAGTGGCAGCGCATGGGAGAGGTATCTCTGAAAAAAGGTAAGGCTACCATCGCTCTTCACGACCTTACGGGTTTCGACGGGCGGTGTGATGCCGTGCTCCTGAGTTCTACTCCGGGATTTGTGCCCGGCGATTCTTATACTGAAACGGCGACACTCGACATTCCCGATACCGAGCAATTTGACTTTGTCGTTGTCGGAGGCGGCATTGCCGGCATGTGTGCTGCTGTGTCAGCCGCACGCCAGGGACTTCGCACAGCTCTTGTCAATGACCGTCCTGTGCTTGGAGGTTGTAATTCGTCAGAGATACGTGTGCATCTTGGCGGACATTCGGAGATAGGCCCTTATCCCGCTCTTGGACGTATGATTAGAGAATTCGGGCATAGTCGCAAAGGCAATGCACAGCCGGCCGCCAACTATGAGGACGAAAAGAAAGATTCATTCATACGCGCTGAGAAGCTGGTCACTCTGTTTGCTCCATATCATGCTGTTTCGGTAGATACCGAGGGCAACAGGATAAAAGGTGTCACTGTATGCCATACATCCACCGGCGACAGAGTGCGTCTGGCAGCTCCTCTTTTCGCCGATTGTACCGGCGACGGCTCTATCGGCTGTTGGGCCGGAGCCGACTGGACGGTAGGCCGCGAGGCGCGCTCTACCTATGGAGAGCCGCTTGCGCCTGAAGTTGCCGATTCGTTGGTAATGGGAGCTTCAGTACAATGGTACAGCAAGGATGACGGACGAAAGAGCAATTTTCCGGTATTTGATTATGGTATAACATTCTCCGATTCTACATGCCAGAGGCTTACTATGGGCGAGTGGAAGTGGGAGACCGGCATGCGTCTTGATCCTGTAAAGGATGCCGAGAAAATACGCGACTACGGTATGCTCGTGGTATATGCCAACTGGAGCTATCTTAAAAACAGACTTTCGGACAATGGCAGATTCCGTAACCGTTCGCTTGAATGGGTGGCGTATGTCAACGGCAAACGCGAGAGCCGCCGTCTGCTGGGCGACTATATCCTTAAGCAGGATGATATCGACAAGGGTGTGACCCATGAGGATGCATCGTTTACTACCACATGGAGTATCGACCTCCATTTCCCTGACCCTGAAAATTCACGCCACTTCCCGGGTCGTGAATTCAAGGCTGCCACCAATCATATTTTTATCCATCCCTATGCAGTGCCTTACCGTTGTCTGTATTCGCGTAATATCGATAATCTGTTTATGGCCGGACGATGCATCAGCGTCAGTCATGTGGCCCTCGGCACAGTCCGTGTCATGCGTACTACAGGCATGATGGGTGAGGTAGTAGGTATGGCTGCCGGCATATGCTATCGCAACAATACCACTCCGCGCGGTGTATATCAGCGGTATCTTCCTGAATTGAAAGAGCTCATGGCAAAGGGTGCCGGACGTCCGGCTGATGAACTCCCCGACAACCAGCGCTTCAACCTTGCCAACAAACTGCTCCCCGCTCCCCGTGCGCTTCTCGACTGTACTGGCGCCAAGTAGAGTTAGCGTAATCCTTGTTTGACTATATCAACATCATATCGCGACAGTGGTAACACAGTCGAAATTCTATAACCCAATCAGCCATGTCACGTTTCATATATTCTCTGTTTATACTGTCATTATGCACATCGGCTTCGAAGGCATCTGAATGCTATGCTACACTTGATGGTGATACCCTGCGCATAGGCAATTCTGCAGTCGAGCGTGTGCTCGTATGGCATGACGGCGCTCTCGCCACAGCGCGTGTCGCTGTCAGAGGTGCCAAGCCTCTTGTCGCTGATCCGTCGGCTCCCGACTTCATAGTCAACCGCTCGACACCTGCCGATGCCCGGCTCGACACTATTACTGTCGCTGCCGACGGAGTCACTCCCGAGCAGTTTCTTGCTACCGTGTCGTACAAGGCAGGGCCGCTTGATGTGCGTAGGGTGTATCGCCTTACACCTGGTGTGTCTGCAATTGCCTGCGACACATACCTTCGCGGGGTTCTTGCCGACAACTCACCGGCAGGTGATGACAATGCCGCCGACCGTACAAACATAGAGAGCAAGGAGGCAATGAAGGTCAAACCCGTTACTTCGGTGCTTGACCGCATAAGGCTGAAAGGAGCACACTGGCATGGCAGAGCCGTTGAATTCCGTGATGTGACCGACTGGAACAACAATCTTGTCGTGACACAGGATTTTATATCCTATCGGCGCACTCCGCATCGCGGCAATATCCTCATTGTGAGTGACGGTACCGGCAATGGCTCGGGTGTAATCATGCTTAAGGAAGCACCATCCTCGTCTTCACAGCTTGCCTATACCAATGCCGATTTCTTCTCTGATTTCGGCGATTTCTCGGTGACAGGCACCGGCCTGAGTGTCGCCGATATCGTTCCCAACAAGTGGACACAGGCATACTCTACTGTAATGATTCCATATTGCGGCAGCGAACTTGACGCGTTGACTGCATTGCGTTCATATCAGAAAACACGCAGAATTATAACTCCGGGCCGCGATGAGATGGTGATGATGAACACCTGGGGCGACCGTTCCCAGGACTCAAAGGTAAATGAAACATTCTGTCTTGCAGAGCTTGAGCGTGCGTCACGTCTTGGAATAACACACTTCCAGATTGACGACGGATGGCAGTATGGCAAAAGCCCCAACTCGGCAGTGGCCAAAGGCTCGTTTAAGGATATATGGCGCAACGCCGATTACTGGAAACCAGACACTATGAAGTATCCTCGCGGTCTTCGTCTGGTAGTCGACCGTGCGCATGAGCTTGGTATCGAAATCGGTCTGTGGTTTAACCCTTCGGTACAGGATGATTTCGCCGACTGGGAAAAAGATGCCGCCACGCTTGTAGGACTTTACCGCGACTATGGCATACGCATGTTCAAGATTGACGGTCTTGCTATAAATTCAAAACTTGGTGAGGAGCGTTTGCGCCGACTTTTTGACCGTGTCATGACGGATACCGGAAATGAGGTTGTGTTTAATCTTGACGCTACCGCCGGACGCCGCGCAGGCTACCATATGCTCAACCGTTATGGTAATATCTTCCTTGAAAACCGGTACACCGACTGGGGCAACTACTACCCTTATCATACCCTGCGCAATCTGTGGATGCTTTCTAAGTATGTGCCGGCCGAGATACTCCAGACAGAGTTCCTCAACAAGTGGCGTAATCCCGATAAATATCCGGCGGGCGATCCGTTTGCACCGGTCAATTATTCATTTGACTATCTGTTTGCCATTACAATGGCCGGCCAACCGCTGGCCTGGATGGAGGCTGCCAATCTTCCTGAGGAGGCATTTTCTACAGGCAGTCTCATAAAGAAGTATCACAGTGTGCAGCATGATTTCCACAAAGGTACTATACTTCCGGTTGGTGAGGAGCCATCAGGACGTTCTTTTACCGGATTTCAGTCTGTCATATCGCCTTCCGAGGGTTTTCTGCTGCTCTATCGCGAGTCGACCCATGAATCAGCACGGACAATCGACACATGGCTTCCGGAGGGTACCGACGTATTGCTTACTCCTGTATTGGGCAATGCTGAGAAGGCTAAGATATCGGTGGCTGAGCATGGACGTATCAGAGTCACTATGCCGCATCCCGATTCGTTTGCCATGTACAGATACCGGGTAGTCGGTTACAAAAAATAACATCAAACCCCGAAAAAGTTTATCGAAATATATATATGAAGTTCCCTCGTATTCTTAATTCTCTGGTTCTCCTCTCGCTCCTTGTGCCGGCAATTGCCGCCGGTAAGCCCGGTCTGACAGCCAACGCCTATGGCCGTGGCCATGTTTCACTCAACGGCAAGTGGTCTGCGATACCTGATTTGTACGACCAAGGACGCCGTATGGAAGTCTATAAAAACCGTACGCCGCAGGGAAACACTGATTTCTATGAATATTCATTCGAAAATGGATGTTTGCGGCTTGATGTACCCGGTGACTGGAATTCGCAGACTCCGGAACTCAAATATTATGAGGGAACAGTATGGTATGCCCGTCCGTTTGAGGCGAGGAGTATACCCGGACGACGCTCGGTGCTCCACTTTGCAGGTGTGAGCTACCGTGCGACCGTCTATCTCAACGGCCGTGAGATTGCTTCACATGAAGGTAGTTTCACACCGTTTGAGGTTGATGTAACAGACTTTCTATCATCCGACGGCAAAAATTTTCTTGTTGTCGAGGCTAATAACCGCCGTACTCCCGATGCAATACCCGCCGAGGCGTTTGACTGGTGGAACTATGGTGGTATAACCCGCGATGTGCTGTTGCTTGATTTGCCTGAGCAGCATGTGGCCGACTATACTGTACGTCTTGCATCCGGGTCAGCCGATACTGTTGAGGCTGAGGTGGTATTGTCGAAGCCTGTAGAAGGGATACCGGTAGACGTTGCCATACCTTCGCTTAAAAGTAAGGTTACGCTTACCACAGAGGCTGACGGCCGGGCAAAAGGCAGATTTCGTGCAAAGGGATTGAAACTTTGGGCTCCCGGCGCTCCGGTGCTGTACGATGTGGTTGTGTCGTCACCGTCCGATACAGTAACAGAGCGCATCGGGTTCCGTACTCTCGGAGTCGATGGTACAAAAATTCTTGTCAACGGGCGCCCTGAGTTTATGCGCAGCATATCGTTTCATGAAGAGATACCCCAGCGCCGCGGACGTGCATGCACTCTGCAGGATGCCCGACAGCTTATAGGAGAGGCCGAGGCGCTTGGAGTGAATATGATACGTACAGCCCATTATCCTCAGAACGAGCATATAGTGCGCCTTGCCGAAGAGCGTGGTATCCTGCTTTGGGAGGAGATACCTGTATGGCAAGGTATCAGCTTTACCGACAGTGCGACATTGGCCAAAGCGCAGCGTATGATGACAGAGATGATTACCCGCGACAAAAACCGGTGTGCTGTGGCTTTCTGGAGTGTCGCCAATGAGACTCGTCCCTCTCCCGAGCGCGACCGTTTTGTCAAGGCTCTTATAGATACTGTGCGCGCTCTTGATTCTTCGCGACTTGTTACTGCCGCGTTCGATAATGTCGGTTACGACAAGGAGTCGGGTACATTTACCGGCATTGACAATATACCTTCGCTTCTTGATGTGGTGGCTGTCAACAAATATATGGGGTGGTATGCCCCCTGGCCTTTAGAGCCGGATAAATGCGTATGGAACTTTGCCTCCGACAAGCCTCTTCTTATATCGGAATTCGGAGGGGAGGCTCTGTATGGCCAAAGTGGCAGTCGGGATATCGTTAGCTCTTGGAGCGAGGAGTATCAGGAGAGACTTTATCTTGACAATCTCGCCATGATGGCACACATCCCCAATCTTGCAGGTATATCTCCATGGGTGCTTTACGATTTCAGGTCTCCGTTCCGATTTCATCCTGTAAACCAGGAGGGGTGGAACAGAAAGGGACTTGTCGGTGACCGTGGCGACCGCAAGAAAGCATGGTATGTGATGCACAATTTCTATATGTCAAAGAAGAATGGCGCTCTTTGAGAGCTCTCAATCACAGTATTATAGTTTATAACCAATCTTATATTTTTTCCATGATACACCATCGTATCTTATTTTCAGTTATTTTTGCTATTCTTGCCGTCATGCCGTCGGCTGCACGTACTCTGCGTATTCTTGCAGTTGGCAACAGTTTTTCGCGAGACGCTGTAGAGCAGCATCTTCATGAGCTGGCAATGGCCGACGGCGACACAATGATTGTCGGAAATCTTTTTATTCCCGGATGTTCGCTGGAGCGTCATGTACAGTGTGCGCGCAACGACAAGCCCGACTATGTGTATCGCAAAGTCGGGGTCGACGGAAAACGTGTAGAGACCAAAGGAATGACTATTGCCGGGGCTCTTGCCGACGAACCATGGGACTATGTGAGCATGCAACAGTCAAGTCCGATTTCAGGCATTTATCCTACATGGAGTGCGTGGCTTCCGGAACTTAAGGATTATGTAAAGGCACGCGTGCCTAAAAAGGCAAGGCTTATGCTACACCAGACATGGGCCTATTCCGGTGATTCCGGTCATAGCGGTTTCAGAAATTACGGCTGCGATCAGGACTCCATGTACCGCAGTATTGTAGAAACTGTAAATAAAGCAGCACGTCAGTATAAGATTAAGTATATAATGCCCTCAGGCACAGCAATACAGAATGCACGTACATCTTTTGCCGGAGACCATCTGAACCGCGACGGCTACCATCTTGATCTTGGCTTCGGGCGCTTCACAGCTGCCTGTGCATGGTATGCGACTCTTACAGGTCGCGATGTGACTGCCAATTCATATATGCCCGAGGGCATGAATGCCGATCTTGTGGCTGTTGCCAAGGCCGCGGGTGATGCAGCTGCAAAACAACCGTCGCGTGTTACCGATCTGTCGGCCATGAGTCCGGCGACAGTACTCTACAAGGATGCTTCAGTGCCTGTTGAGATACGTGTCAATGACCTGCTTGGACGTATGACCACCAAGGAGAAGGTAATGCAGCTTAACCAGTATACACTTGGCAACAATAACAATGAGAATAATGTGGGCAAAGTAGTGGGAAAACTTCCTGCCGAACTGGGGTCTGTGATATATTATAATGACAACCCCGAGCTGCGCAATGCCTATCAGCGCAGGTGTATGGAAGAGTCGCGACTGGGCATACCGTGTATTTTCGGTTACGATATGATACATGGTTTCCGCACTATTTATCCTATATCGCTCGGACAGGCCTGTTCGTGGAATGTACCTCTTGTCGAGAGCATGTCATCGTATGCCGCTGCCGAGGGGCGTATGTCGGGTATCGACTGGACATTCTCGCCGATGATTGACGTTGCCCGTGATCCTCGCTGGGGTCGTGTGTCGGAGGGCTATGGCGAGGACCCTTATGCCAACGCCGCTTTCTGTGCCGCTACAGTACGCGGATATCAGGGAAAGTCGCTTGCCGACTCTACGACGATAGCCGCATGTCTGAAGCATTATGTGGGATATGGAGCCTCAGAGGCCGGACGCGATTATGTATATACCGAGGTGTCGCCCCAGACACTCTGGGATACATATCTTCCGCCGTATAAAGCGGGAGTCGACGCCGGAGCACTGACTCTTATGAGCTCGTTCAATGACATAAGCGGTATACCCGGCTCGGCCAACCATTATACCCTTACTGAAATCCTGAAGAACCGCTGGAAACATAAGGGATTTGTAGTGAGCGATTGGGGCTCGATAGAGCAGCTTGTAAATCAGGGAAATGCCGCCGACAAGAAAGAGGCCGGTATGCTGGCATTCAACTCCGGTCTGGAGATGGATATGATGAGCCATGCCTACGACAAGTATCTCGCCGAGCTGATAGATGAAGGCAAGGTAGACCCTGTGCTGCTTGATGAATCCGTGCGTCGTGTTTTGCGTGTGAAGATGTTGCTCGGTCTGTTTGAGAATCCTTATACCGGCAATCATCCTGACCGATTCATGCGCTCTGAGGCAATATCGGCGGCCCGACAGCTTGCCGCCGAATCGATGGTACTCCTTAAAAATGACTCTACAGGGATTCTGCCTCTCGAGGGTGTAGCCCGCATAGCCGTGATAGGGCCGGTATCTAAGAGCAGCGCAGCACTCCAGGGCAGTTGGAACGGCCATGGAGTGTATGATGAGACTGTCACTATATATCAAGGTATCGTAGACCGTTTTGCACCTGAGGCCGAAATCCGCTTTGCCAAAGGAGCCGATCTGGACAAAACCACAGCGGAAGAGCTGGCACAGGCCGTCGATACAGCCAATTGGGCCGATGTCGTAGTGCTCTGTCTTGGTGAAGAGCGCCGCTGGAGCGGGGAGAACGCTTCACGCAGCACTATCGCCCTGCCTGCAGCACAGCTTCAGCTTGCCGAGAAAATTGCCGCTACCGGCAAGCCGGTGGTGATGCTTCTCAGCAGCGGACGCCCACTTGACCTTTCGCAGATGGAGCCGCTCGCAAATGCGATTATTGAAGTATGGCAACCCGGTACGGCCGGAGGTTCCGCTGCCGCTGATATCCTGTCGGGCGATGTAAATCCTTCAGGCAAACTTGCAATGACATTCCCGCGTTCTACCGGCCAGATTCCCATCTACTACAACCGACGTGGCTCGGCTCGCCGCCACCAGGGTTTCTACCAGGATATACCATCGTCTCCTCTTTATCCTTTCGGCCATGGACTCAGTTATACGACATTCGTATATGGAGAGCCGTCGGTGAGCTCATCCACATTCAAGAAGGGCGAAAAGGTTACTGTAACCGTGCCGGTGACCAACGCCGGATCGCGTGCCGGAGCTGAGGCGGTATTATGGTATATATCCGATCCGGCAGCATCGATAACACGTCCGCTGATGGAGTTGAAGCATTTTGAAAAGCGCGAGCTAAAGCCGGGTGAGACTGCTACATTCAAGTTTGTCATCGACCCGATGAAGCATCTGTCGTTTCCTGATTCCGACGGTAATCTTATGCTCGAACCGGGCGATTTCAAGGTGATGGTAGGCCCGCATACTGTAAATCTTGTAATGGAATAATATTATGTAGCTGGTCGAAATAATCAGACCGGTTAATATGAAACAATCTATAAAAGTTACTTAACATCATGACTCTATATAAGAAATGTGCTGCGGCACTGGCAGCCGCTACTCTCTCAACTACACTTTTTGCGGCAGGCGTGACTGACCATGACGCCCGGGCCAGGCAATTGGTGGACAAAATGACTATTGATGAGAAAATCTCGCTCCTGTCGGGTGAAACCTCGTTTTCGATACGTGCGATTCCACGCCTTGGTATCCCTCGAGTGCTTCTGGCTGACGGGCCTCAGGGTGTGCGCAATCATGCACCACACTCGACCCTGTATCCTTGCGGCATTCTTACTGCCGCATCATGGGACCGTGATATAGCCAGACGTGTAGGTGAGAGCATCGGCGATGATGCTCGCGCCAGGGGGGTGGGCATTATGCTCGGACCGGGTGTCAACATATACCGTTCACCTCTTTGCGGCCGCAATTATGAATACATGGGAGAAGATCCATATCTTGCGTCGGAAACAGCTGTAGCATACATACGCGGCATGCAGTCGCGCGGAGTGATGGCTACGGTAAAGCATTTCGCCGCAAACAACCAGGAGTGGAGCCGTCATCACGCTTCAAGTGAGGTCGACGAGCGTACTCTCAACGAGATATATTTCCCGGCATTCCGCAAAGCTGTAGAAGCCGGTGTCGGTGCGGTAATGAACAGTTATAATCCTCTCAATGGTGTGCACGCCACCGAGAATGCCTGGCTCAACAACGATATACTCAAGGGTGAATGGGGATTTGACGGCATACTTATGAGCGACTGGACATCGGTATATTCTACTGTCGGTGCCGCTAATGCCGGTCTTGACCTCGAAATGCCAAAAGCCGTATGGTTTACTCAGGAAAAACTCAAGGACGCCATCGAGACCGGGCGTGTGTCGCAGGCTACTGTTGACGACAAGGTAGTAAGGATTCTGCGTACATATTCCCGTTTCGGCTTGCTCGACCGTGAGCAGCGCGACTCCACGATAGCTCTCGACGCTCAGTCATCGTCGCTTACTGCTCTTGATGCTGCGCGTGGCGGTATAGTTCTGCTCAAAAATGAGAATGGCATGCTTCCCCTGAAGGGCCGCACCCTGGTGCTCGGACCGTATGCCGACCATGTCACTACCGGAGGAGGCAGTGGTTTTGTAAGTCCATTCCGCACTACTACGGTTGCCGGAGGGATGAAGGGGATACGCCGTAATACTATTGTGCTTACCGACGACATTCTGTTCCGCGACATAGTGGGCAGTGACGTATGGACCGACTCCACTCGTACATCGCGCGGGTTTACCGGCGAGTATTTCGCTAATAAATCTTTTGAGGGAACTCCTGCGACTGTGCGTTGCGATTCAGTCGTTTCATTTGACTGGGGAAGCGGATCGCCCGATGTATCACTTCCTGTCGATGGATTCTCCGTGCGCTGGACAGGATGGTTAGCGCCTTCCGACAGTCAGCGTAATCTTAAGCTGTCGGTCGGCGGCGATGACGGCTATCGTGTATATGTCAACGGAAATGTGGTCGTAGGCGATTGGGGCAATCATTCTTACTCCCGTCGGGAGATACAGCTTCCGGTCGATGCCGGACAGTCTCTGAATCTTTGTATCGAATATTTCGACAATATATCCGATGCGAAAATTGATTTCGCGATGATGGAATTTGACGATGATACCTTCATGAAGGAATTGAAGAGAGCCGACAATGTAGTAGTGTGCACCGGTTTCGACAGCGATACGGAGGGTGAGGGCTTTGACCGTCCTTTCGCTCTGCCTGAATACAAGGTGAAGTTTATCAAACGTGTCGCATCCCTCAATCCAAATGTTGCTGTAGTGCTTAATGCAGGAGGTGCGGTAGAGATGGAATCGTGGCACAATGATGTTCCGGCGATTCTGCTGGCATGGCATGCCGGCCAGGAAGGCGGACAAGCAGTTGCCGAAATTCTTACAGGAAAGATTTCTCCGTCAGGACGACTTCCGATAAGCATCGAGCGCACAGAAAGCGACAATCCGTCGTCGTCATATTACCATGCGACTTCCAGTCCGCGCTGGGAATCGGCCCGTATCGACTACGGAGAGGGTATATTTACCGGTTACCGTGGATATGACCGTACTGGAGTGAAACCTCTATATCCATTCGGCTACGGACTGAGTTATACTACCTTCGACTATTCCGGGCTGAAAGTGACACGTATCTCATCCGACAGTGTGACAGTCGATTTTGACATAGAGAATACCGGACGTGTTCCGTCTGCTGAGGTTGCCCAGGTATATGTATCAGATTCCGTATGCTCGTCACCACGACCGGGCAAGGAGCTGAAAGGATATGAGAAAGTATTTTTAAAACCCGGAGAGAAACGCCATGTCACAATTACGCTTGGCAAAGAGGCTTTTGCCTTTTATGACATGGACCTCGGACATTTCCGTGTAGAACCGGGCGACTTTACAATACGTGTAGGCCATTCTTCCGACAATCTGCCACTTTCTGCCACTGTCACACTCTGACTTACTTATGAGAAGAGCCGGAATATTGTTGCTGTCGTTGGGCTTTGTGGCCATTAGTTCCACAGCCCGAGATATGGTGACACTTCGCAAAGGGTGGGAATTCCATCGTGGCGATATCGAGAATGTAGATCTGAAATCCGACCGGTCGAAGGGGTGGGAGAGTGTCAGCGTGCCACATGACTGGGCCATCGACCAGCCGTTTGATATGGGCAATGATCTCCAGACTGTACAGGTAGTGCAGGATGGAGAGACGCATCCCACACTGAAAACCGGACGTACCGGCGGTCTGCCGTACATGGGCACCGGATGGTATCGCCGGAGTATCGATGTAAAGCCCGGCAAGATGGCGACCCTTGTTTTTGACGGAGCCATGAGCGAGGCTAAGGTATGGGTCAACGGATGTAAAGTGGGCGAATGGCCTTATGGCTATGCTTCCTTTCATTTCGACATCACTCCCTATCTCAATCCCGACGGTAATGACAACGTGGTGATGGTGCGGCTTGAGAATCTGCCGTTTAGCTCACGCTGGTATCCGGGCGCCGGCCTTTACCGCAACGTGCATCTTATCACTACTGATTCATTGTATGTGCCGGTATGGGGCGTGCATATCACTACGCCACATGTCAAGGATGATTTTGCGATCGTAAGGATACGCACATCAGTAAACACCTCTTCTCCGGCCGATGGTGTGCGTGTCGACACGGAGATTATCAATCCGAGGGGTATTTCGGCCGGACGTATGTCGGATATTGTGGCTCATGTCGATTCGACAGGATGTGTGGAGCAGAATATCGAGGTATCATCGCCAGCCCTATGGTCGCCGGAAACGCCATGTCTGTATACTGCTGTGACACGCGTGTATGATGCTTCGGGATATCTGTGTGACTCTGTGACCACGCGATTCGGTATACGCACAATAGAAGTGATACCACACAGAGGATTCTTTCTTAACGGACAGCACCGCAAATTTCAGGGCGTATGCAATCATCATGACCTTGGCCCTCTCGGAGCTGCGGTCAATCGCAATGCTCTGCGGCATCAGCTTGGGATGCTAAAGGAGATGGGCTGCGATGCAGTGCGTACTTCCCACAACATGCCTGATCCGCAGCTTGTGGAACTCTGCGACGAGATGGGACTGATGATGATGATTGAGCCGTTTGACGAGTGGGAGATTGCGAAGTGCCGCAACGGCTACCATCGCTTCTGGGACGAATGGGCGGAGCGTGACATGGTGGCTATGCTCCGTCACTACCGCAACAATCCGTCGGTAGTGATGTGGTCGGTTGGCAATGAAGTGCCTACACAATGTTCCGACGATGGTGCGGCGATGGCTTCATGGCTGCGTGATATCTGCCATCGGGAGGATCCTACACGTCCTGTCACCGCCGGAATGGATCAGGTGGCATGTACGCTTGAAAACGGCTTTGCCGCAGCTCTCGACGTGCCCGGACTCAATTATCGTACTCATCGATATCATGAGGCCTACGACATGCTTCCACAGCGTGTGGTACTGGGTTCGGAGACAGCCTCGTCGGTAAGTTCGCGCGGCGTATACAAGTGGCCTGTCGAGATTTCAGGTACTGCCACATATGCCGACCATCAGAGCAATGCCTATGAGGTGGAATCGTGTGCGTGGGCCAATATCCCTGAGGTGGATTTTGCTCTTGCCGATGATTTTCCGTGGACTATGGGACAGTTTGTCTGGACCGGATTCGATTATCTTGGCGAACCGTCGCCTTACAATACTGATGCATGGCCAAGCCATAGCTCGCTGTTTGGAATAATTGACCTTGCGTCGATACCCAAAGACAGATATTGGCTATACCGTTCGCAATGGCGTAAGGATGACCACACGCTCTATGTCGCTCCTCATTGGACACATCCGGGACGAGAGGGGATGGTTACTCCTGTCATCGCCTATACGGATCTGCCGGAAGGCGAGCTGTGGATAAATGGAGTAAGCATGGGGCGTTGCCGAAAGTTTTCGGCAGCAGAAGTCGACAGTGCCGAGGCGGCCGGTGACAAACTTGCACTGATACGTCGTTACCGGCTTGTATGGGATGATGTTGTCTATACTCCCGGTGAAATACGTGTCGTTGGTTATGACGACGCCGGACGTGCGGCAATGGAGCAGACGGTGCGTACGGCAGGGAAGCCTTATGCACTGCGTCTTTCATCATCGCAGACAGAACTTGTGGCTCCTGCCGATGCTGACTGTCCGTTGGCTTATATCACTGTCAGTGTAGTAGACCGCGATGGCAATCTTTGTCCAGCCGATTCGCGACTTGTCGAATTCAAGGTAGAAGGACAGGGACGGTTTCGTGCGGCAGCCAATGGCGACCCCACATCTCTTGACCCGTTGCAGCAACCAAGGATGCATCTGTTCTCTGGACGATGTACAGCAATCATTGAGGGTATGAATGCCGATGAGGCAGCCAGTCCGGCAGGTGTAGTGACTGTCACTGCGACCGCATCGGGACTTCGGAAGGCTACACTAAATATCCCCGTAAGATAATCGCTTAAGGTATAAATATGAAAGAAGTGGGGTGGCCGGTTATCGGTCACCCCACTTTATTGGGGAACGGGGTCTAAATTCAGATAGAGTCTACGAATCTTTTCAGTTCGTTGTAGAGCCGGTGTACCGGAAGACCCATCACATTGTAGAAACTGCCGCTTATCCCTTCGATACCGATTGCACCTATCCATTCCTGGATACCGTAGGCTCCGGCTTTGTCGAGTGGACGGTACTTTTCTACATAGTAACGTATTTCGGTGTCGGACAGAGGGGCGAACCGTACTTCAGTGCTTACCGAGAATGTATGGCGGTGGGTAGAGTCGGTTAGGCTTACACCCGTCACTACTGTCTGGCTTCTGCCACTAAGTGTTTTAAGCATTTCTATGGCATCGGCTTCATCCTTAGGCTTACCGAGAATCTTGCCGTCGATTATTACTACAGTATCGGCTGTGATGACAATCTCGTCTTCTTTCAGCTGGCTGCAATATGCGTCGCCTTTTTTTTGAGAAAGGTATGCCGGTACATCCTCGACAGGCATTTCGGGGCTGTATGTTTCATCGACTTCGATGCTTTCGGCGATTTCAAACGGAAGGGCGAGCCTCGTGAGCAGTTCGCGGCGGCGTGGAGAATGGCTTGCGAGCAGCAATCGGCGGCCGTTGATAAAATCGGTTGGAACTGTAGACTTTGCCATTGTGGTAAGCTATATGA
>NZ_JAIDKI010000197.1 GCF_029051885.1 Muribaculum sp. | reverse complement strand
CTCAGTCGTGTACATAAAGTACACTCCTTCGTCACATGTCGAAAATCGTCTCAAGCTATACGACCCTGGCGGCAACAGTTATTATTAAACAAGCTCTTAGTTATACTTATATTATAGGAGTATGCGCACGGATGTTCCTCCTACCACTACCACTGCAGCTCCGCGATGGTTGAGGCTTATCTCCTCTGCGGCAGTACCGTTGAAGAGCCGCACACCGCTCAGGTCGTAAACCATTACGGGAGTAGATGCGTCAACACCGTTGACAGTGAATGTGCCGGCGCCCGATACGCTTATAGAGAAGTCGGGACTCTCGATTTCGGCTATACCTGCCACACCGCCTCCGGCAGGGAGGTATATTACCTCACCAAGCGCACTGTTGTCGGTCTTATGGTAGATTCTCTTTTCAATCTCTTCGGCCGACTGGTCGGCGCCACCCCACGTGTTGCCTTGAGCATAGATGGTAAGCGCCGTGTTGTTGTATAAATCGTAGGGTATTGTCGGGTCCCATGCATTCTCGGCACCGGCAGGCGCCTTGCCGCAGTTGCCGTTGTTTGCAAACACATTTCTTCCGGGATTGTAGTCTGATGCAGTGGCGTCGGCATTATTTCCGAGATTGGCCTTGGTCTTTCCGATGATGGTCACTCCCCAGAGGCTACCGTCGATTGTATTGCCCTCGATGTATACTGATGTCGGATTTGTGTCAGAGGTCGAATTTACAGTAATGCCCGACCCGCCGTTCATGGCATTGGTCTCATAATGGCAGTTTATAATATCGTTGCCTTTGATTTTTACGTTCATGTAGTTGCCGAGAATGTTGATTCCATATCGGCTGTTGTCCATATAGTTGTCTTCAATCACAATCTGGTGGTCGCCTATCATGGATAGCATGTTTGACACGGAAATCGCTCCGGGGAGAGTGCGCTTGCCGCCATAGATTGTATTACGGCGTATCACGATTGCCCCGTTATCGGCCGCCGGAGTTTCATTGATTACAGGATAGTTGCGGTTGTCGGTCGAGCAGTCCTCAAACACATTATCCTCGATTACTACACCGGCAGCCAGATTTGAGCCTGCACCGATTGCCGACAGGTGTGTGCGGTAGAAGTAGCAGTTGCGCACAGCGTTGTTGATGCTCGACGCTACAAATCCGATGGCATAATTGCCGATGCGGGTATTATGCTCGATAAACGAGCAGTTCTCAACCGTTACGCCCGCCGGTGCTCCAAGGCGCAGACCCGCTCCCTCAAAGCGCACATGCTTCACGTTCTGAGGTACATAAGTGTCTATGAAATGCACCCCCTTGGGTTTGATACCCTCTCCGTCGGGCATGATTGTTGCCGTATCGGCCGGAGCGAAATTATTACTTCCGCCATACATTCTCACAAGAATGTCGGCTCCAAGGCGGAGGGTGGCGTTGTTGTCCAGCACCAGGCCGTCCTTCTCAAGCACATCGATGTCCTTGCTCAGTCGGAATGTATTGTCGTCAATCTGTGTCACTCCCGAATCCTCTATCTTTGCGAGGTCGGCAAAGGTATACACTGTGCCCGTGTTGGGTGTCTGGTATACATCGTTGGCTGACAGCGCTGTCAATGAACTTCCCACAAAAAGAAAGAGTAGAACTTTTTTCATAATCATTAAAGAAAACTTAGGTTAGATTATGCAAAAGTAAGCTATTATCTCCAATATGATAAATTTTGAAACTAAAAAATACTGAGTATTTATAAAATGGCTATGATTTTGCCACATCTCGAGACAATTGCTCTCCAGATGTTATCATGGCAATCGCAACCCAATCCCATACTGTCGTAAATCCGGATTAACAATTATGAAAATATCGCGTTGAAAATATCACGTTGTCTCGCTGCCGGATTCAATGTAATAAGCATACGTTTAATGATATATTTTCGATGGAATTAGACAAAATTAGGAATTGATTGTTATAATTATCATAGCAGAGGAAGCAATCTCTGAAATAAAATAAGTAACTTAGCGCCTCAATTTTGCCTCGAATGAAGTTATCTCCACGCAATCACCGTTTCAACAGGCTCGCAGCAGGGTGTCTGGGAGTGGCACTGGTAATCACCGCCGCTTCGGCCGACACACGCAGCCCCAAGACTGATATCTCGTACAGCATCGACATATTCACATCCGTATTCAAAGAGTTGCAGACCAATTATGTCGACTCTATCGATGCCGAGAAGTCGGTCAACACCGCCATCGCGGCGATGCTCAACGACATTGACCCGTATACCGAATATTACCCCGCCTCCGACCAGGATGATCTCGCCATGATGACCTCGGGCGAGTATGGCGGCATAGGCGCCGTGATTACCGAAATCCCGGGCAGGGGTGTGTTCATATCCGAGCCTTACGAAGGCACCCCATCGCAGAAAGCCGGGCTGAAGGCCGGCGACCTGATTGTGGCCATTGATGCCGATACCGTGCTCACATGGCACAACAACCAGGTGAGCAACCGCCTCAAGGGTGAGGCCGGCACTCCGCTGACAATCACCGTAAAGCGTCCCTACAACGGTCCCGACTCGATATTGAAGTTCGACCTCGTGCGCAGCAAGATACAGCTCCCCTCTGTGCCATATTACGGCATGGCGACCGACAACATCGGCTATATCTACCTCACTCAGTTTACCGACAAATCGGCGGCCGACGTGCGCAATGCTCTGCTTGAGCTGAAGAAGAATCCCGCCATGAAGTCGCTCATTCTCGACCTCCGCGGCAATCCCGGCGGACTGCTTGAGGCGGCTGTAAAGATTGTGAGCTATTTCGTGCCGAAAAATACCGAGGTGATACGCACACGCGGCAAGGGGCTGCTCAACGAGAAGGTCTACAAGACCACATCGGCACCAATCGACACCGACCTGCCAATAGTGGTGCTTATCGACGGCTCGTCGGCCTCCGCAGCCGAAATCACTGCCGGAGCGCTCCAGGACATGGATCGCGCTGTAATCATTGGCAGCCGCTCATTTGGCAAGGGGTTGGTGCAGGGCACACGACCGATACCTTATGATGGTATGTTCAAGGTGACTACCGGCAAATACTATCTGCCCAGCGGACGCCTTATCCAGGCCATCGACTACTCCCGCCGCAATCCCGACGGCTCCGTGGCCCGTACGCCCGACTCGCTTACCAACAAGTTTGCCACAGCCCATGGCCGTATCGTGCGCGACGGCGGAGGCATTACCCCCGACATCAAGGTCGAGTATTCCGACATCAACCGTCTTACATATAATATTGTGAGCGACCATTGGGCGTTTGACTTCGCCACACGCTATGCGGCCACTCATCCTTCCATTCCCGCTCCCGAGAAGTTTGACATTACTGACACGATTTTCAACGAGTTCAAGGCATTTATCGACCCCACCAAGTTCCAGTACGACAAGGTGTGCGAGCAGATGGTGCAGAATCTCCGCAAGGTGGCTGAAAGTGAGGGCTATATGACCGACTCCACACGCCACCAGATTGACATACTCGAAGGCTTGCTCCGCCACGACCTTGGCCACGACCTCGACAACAACCGCCGCGATATCGACGATATCCTTGCCTCGGAGCTCGTGAAGCGCTATTACTACCAGCGCGGGCAGGTGGCTCAGTCGCTGCGCCACGACAATGCCATCGACTCGGCGTCGGCCGTTCTCTCCAATCCTCTGCGTTATAAAGAGATACTGGCTCCCGCAAAGCCCGTCAAAGATAAGAAAACAAAGTAAGAGCTTGTCTAATGATAAAAATTGCCGCCAGGATATACGAGACAGACGGTAATTTTATAATTACTCAGCTGACTTTTAAAAATATATCAACGATATTAAACAAAATGCCTCCCGTCGGTCATTTGCCGGCATCTTTACGCCTGCTTTTCGGTCGTTATGAAACCACACAACTTCCTAATTACAAGCAAAAATCTGCTCGACGACTGACCGCCCTGACGGTAATATTTATTATTAAAGAAGCTCTAAATGGATCTCAACCAACTGTGTGCGCGCATTCTTACCCCCTCGCGGAGGAAGGCCCTCGACAGTGCGCTTGACGACTCCTCGATGCGTGTGTGCCGCCTCGGCGGCCTTGCCGGCTCATCGGCTCCGATGGTGATGGCAGCAGTGGCCACCTCGGGAAAGGATGTCCCCCGCGGCCCGATGATTGTAATCGGCGACTCGCTCGACGATGCCGGATATATTTACCACGACCTCTCCCGTGTGCTCGGCGAAGAGGCCGTGCTGATGATGCCCAGCGGCTACAAACGAGCCATTAAATACGGGCAGGTCGACCCGCCATCACAGATTATGCGCACCGAGGTGCTCAACCGCTGGGCCGTTGATTCGGCCCTGCGCTATGTTGTGACATATCCCGAGGCACTTGCCGAGAAGGTGGCCGACCGCGGGGTAGTGGAGCGCAGCACAATGACTTTGTGCAAGAACGGGTCGGCCGACATGACCGACACCGCCCGCTGGCTGCGCGACAACGGATTCAAAGAGGTCGACTACGTATACGAGCCCGGCACATTTGCCATCCGTGGCTCCATCCTCGACATATTCGGCTACAGCTCCGAGCAGCCCTTCCGTATCGACTTTTTCGGCGACGAGATAGAGACGATACGTACATTCAACGTAGAGACACAGCTGTCGGAGCGCTCACTTTCGGAAATCTCGGTCACGGCCGACGTCACGCCGCAGGCAGCCTCGTCGTCAGTGTCGCTGCTCGACTTCGTAGGCCCTGACACGATTGTCTGGGCACGCGACGTGAGGTTTACCGTCGAGCGCGTGCGCGCCGTAGCCGCCGACACTTTCAGCACCAGCGCCGCGATTGCCGAGGAGGGCGACGCCGACGCCTTGAGGCAGGTAGTCGATCCCGATAGTTTCGCATCGGCTATTGCGGCCATGAAGCAGATGAGATTTACATCGGCCGCCGACATCACCCCCGACAGTGATGCACCCGACGCGCCGGTGATACGTTTCGGCTGCACGCCACAGGGGATATATCATAAGAATTTCGACCTTATCTCCGACTCCTTCTCGCGCTTCATAGCCGACGGCTACACCATATATGTACTCTCCGACAGCGAAAAGCAGATAGAGCGTCTGCGTGCCATATTCGCCGACCGTGGCGACAGCGGCATTGCATTCACTCCGGTGATATCGACCGTCCACGAAGGCTTTGTCGACCATAAGACAAAGATATGCGTATTCACCGACCACCAGATATTCGACCGTTTCCACAAGTACAGCCTGCGCAGCGACCGTGCCCGCTCAGGCAAAGTGGCACTCTCGCTCAAGGAACTCGGCCAGATTGAGGTAGGCGACTACATAGTCCACGTTGACCATGGCGTAGGCAAGTTCGGCGGTCTTATCCGCACCGAGGTCAACGGGCGCATGCAGGAGATGATCAAGCTCGTATATCTCAACAACGACATACTCCTCGTAAGCATCCACTCCCTCCACAAGCTATCGAAATATCGTGGCAAAGAGGGTGCCGAGCCTCGCATCAACCGTCTCGGCTCGGGAGCGTGGGGCAAGATGAAGGAGCGCACCAAGAGCAAGCTCAAGGATATAGCCCGCGACCTTATAAAGCTCTATGCCGCCCGCAAGGATGAGAAGGGATTTGCGTTCTCGCCCGACTCCTACCTTCAGAACGAGCTTGAGGCATCATTTATCTACGAGGACACTCCCGACCAGCTTACAGCCACACAGGCTGTAAAGCGCGATATGGAGTCGCCCCGTCCGATGGACCGTCTGGTATGCGGCGACGTAGGCTTCGGCAAGACCGAAGTGGCCATCCGTGCCGCATTCAAGGCCGCCACCGACGGCAAGCAGACCGCTGTGCTCGTGCCCACCACCGTGCTTGCCTATCAGCATTTCAACACCTTCTCCGAGCGCCTCAAGGATTTTCCCGTGCGTGTCGACTATCTGTCGCGCGCCCGTACCGCCAAAGAGACACGCCAGATACTCGCCGACCTCGCCGAGGGCAAGATTGATATCCTCATCGGCACACACAAACTTATCGGGAAGTCGGTGAAGTTCAAGGACCTCGGCCTGCTCATTGTCGACGAGGAACAGAAATTCGGCGTCGCCGTGAAGGAGCGCCTTAAGCAGCTGAAGGTCAACGTCGACACGCTTACCATGTCGGCCACGCCCATACCGCGCACACTCCAGTTCTCTCTGATGGGCGCGCGCGACCTGTCGGCCATTGCCACCCCGCCCGCCAACCGCTATCCGATACTCACCAGCGTGAGCGTGATGGGCGACGATACAGTGAGCGAGGCCATAAACTTCGAGATGTCGCGCGGCGGCCAGGTATTCTTCGTCAACCACCGTATCGAAGGACTCTACGAACTGGAGAAGATGATTCATCGCCTTGTGCCCGACGCCCGCACTATCGTGGCCCACGGCCAGATGCCGCCCGAAAAACTTGAAAAGGCGATAATCGACTTTGCCAACCACGACTACGATGTGCTCCTCGCCACGACCATCATAGAGAGCGGCATCGACATGCCCAATGTCAATACCATCATCATCAACAATGCCCAGAACTTCGGTCTCAGCGAGCTGCATCAGTTGCGCGGCAGGGTAGGGCGCTCGTCGCGCAAGGCGTTCTGCTATCTTTTTGTGCCCGCCGGCAACCCGCTTACCCCCGTGGCGCGTCGCCGTCTACAGGCTATCGAGAGCTTCAGCGAACTCGGCAGCGGCATACACATAGCCATGCAGGACCTCGACATCCGTGGCGCGGGCAATCTGCTCGGCGCCGAGCAGTCGGGCTTCATCGCCGACCTCGGCTACGAGACGTACCAGCGCATATTGCGCGAGGCCGTGCTCGAACTGAAGACCCAGGAATTCGCCGACGTGCTTTCCGACCCTGCCGACAGCCCCGGCAAGGATGCCGCCGACGAGTTTGTGGCCGACTGTACGGTAGAGAGCGACCTCGAGCTGCTCCTCCCGCCCGACTACGTGCCCCAGGAGAGCGAGCGCATATCGCTCTACAAGGAGCTCGACGGCATAGAGCGCGAGCTCGACCTGCAGCAGTTCAAGCTACGGCTCGAAGACCGGTTCGGAAAGATTCCGCGCGTGACTGCCGAGCTGCTGCGCATCCCGCGTCTGCGCCGCCTCGCCCAGAGCCTCGGCATAGAGCGTGTGATGCTCAAACAGGGGCGCATGTATCTCTATTTCGTCGACGAGACCAACCGCGCCTACTACCAGTCGCCGATGTTCGGACGCTGTCTTGGCTATCTCCAGGCCAATCCGCGCCGTGCCCAGCTCCGCCAGAAGGGGGAGAAGCGCAGTATGCTCATCTCCGATGTGCCTACTGTCGAGGAAGCGGTGGCCATACTCCAGCAAATTCTTGACATGCAGGCCCTGTAGCCGCATATGCGATAAAGTGTGATATGAAGAGAATTTTTTTAGCCTTATCTTTTTGCCTTTGTGCCCTGTGCTGTGTCTTTGCCGCTCCTTCGGTTCCCGATTCGGTAAGGGTAAGTTTCGTCATATGTTCCCCCGGCAGCAATGTCTACGAGCTTGAGGGGCATGCAGCCATGCGTGTGGTGCTCCCCGACGGGCGCGACATGGCTGTCAACTACGGAATTTTCGATTTCGATTCGCCCAATTTCATATACCGTTTCGTCAAAGGTGAGACCGACTACATGGTGGCGGCATATCCTTTCGGCATATTCCTCAACAGTTACCTCCGCGACGGACGCGAGGTCGTCGAATACCCTCTTGCCCTTACCCGGGATGAGACATCGGCTCTTGTCGAGCTTCTTAACAGCAATCTGATGCCCGAAAACAGGGTATACCGATATAATTATGTGAAGGACAACTGCTCGACGCGCCTGTTCGGACTCGTTGAGGGAGCCGTTGGCGACACTGTGGCCATGCAGGCACCGGGCTACACCGGCGGATGGTCGTTCCGCGACGCCATGCGCCACTACCACCGCGACTATCCATGGTACCAGTTTGGCATAGACCTTGCCCTTGGCAGCGGCATAGACTACCCGATAAGAGAGCATGAGAAGGCATTTGCCCCGCATCTGCTAATTGATATGCTCCCTACGGCCCGAATAGCCGGCCGCCCGCTTGTGGCGGGTTCGCCGGTGCGATATGCCGGGCATGGCCAGGGTGGCCCGCAGGGGCCTACACCATGGCCGCTGACACCGATGGCAGTGTCGCTCTACATACTCGCCGGAGTGGTCATATGTACCCTTGTCGACCTGCGCCGACGCCGTGTCAGCCGCTGGGTCGACGCTGTATTTATGTCAGTGGCAGGCCTGGCAGGATGCCTCCTCGCATTCCTCGTGTTTATATCAGTCCATGAGGCCACGTCGCCCAACTGGCTGATAATCTGGCTTAATCCGCTGTGCTTTATTGTTCCGGCATGCATATACATAAAAAAATGCGCCAGGTTGGTATTATTATATGAAATTGTTAACTTTGTGGCATTATTTTTGTTATGTATGCTGTGGCCCCTCACAGGCCAGTCCGCCAATGTGGCTTTTTGGCCACTTGTCGCGGCAGATATGATTCTCTCAGCACGCTACATTTACATCATATACGCCTCATGCGCAAAAAAACAGATACAAGCATAACCATACGTCTTGCTACCCTTCTCGTGGCCTCGATGGTCAGCCTCACGCTGGCTGCCCAGGCGCCGTCGCCACGTCCCAAGCTGGTGGTGGGAATCGTAGTCGATGGTTTGCGCGAGGACTATATCGACCTGCTCAAAGGATACTTCGGACCCGACGGATTCCGCCGCCTTATGCGCGACGGAGTGATGCTCGACAACGTAGATTTCGGCACATACGTCGACCCTGCCGCCGCCACCGCTATAATATATAGTGGAGCATCGGCCTCGGTCAACGGTATCCCCGCCACCTATGTCTACGACAATGCCGGGCGTCGCGAGCATTCCATTGTGCTCGACCCCGAGAAGATAGGCAATTATACCGACGAGACATATTCTCCGAAAGCCGTACGTGTAAGCACCCTCAGCGACGAGGTGCGCATCGACGGCGGAGGCATAGGCAGTGTATACTCCATCGCTCCGCAGCCCGCTCAGTCGATTATACTTGCCGGACATGCCGGCAACAGTGCCTTCTGGCTCAACGACGTGACCGGACGATGGGCCACCACCACCTACTACAAGGATGTGCCCCAGCCGATACAGGCCCGCAACTTCGCCAAGCCGCTCCCCGCGCGTCTCGACACTCTCGCATGGCGGCCCCTCATGAAGCCCGAGCAGTATCCCGACCTCCCATCCTACAAGAAGTACTACCCCTTCCGTCATCTCTTTCAGCACAACGATGTAGACCGTTTCCGCAACTTCAAGACGTCGGCCCCGGCCAATACCGAAGTGACGGATATAGCCGCCGAATACATTCGCGGACTGAAGCTCGGCACACGCGGCGCCATCGACATGCTCAACATCGGGTATACCGTATGCCCCTTCGCCAAGGCAAAAGATTCCGACCACCGCCTGGAGACGATGGATACCTACCTGCGCCTTGATGCCGACCTCGCACGCCTCTTTCAGGTAATCGACGGCACTGTAGGCCTTGGCAACACGTTCATCTTCCTTACCGGCACACCCGCAGCGCCGTCCGACAAGCGCGACGATGACCGCTGGGGGATACCCAACGGAGAGTTCTCCGCCCGCAAGGCCATGTCGCTCCTCAATGTCTATCTGATGGCCCAGCATGGCAACGGAGAGTGGGTAAGCGGTTATCACAACGGACATCTGTTCCTTAATAAAGAACTCATAAAGCAGCACGACCTCGACATACGCAAGGTGCGCGAGGATGCTGCTTCATTCCTCATACGCATGAGCGGCGTGAGCGGCGCCTGGACTATCGACGATGTCGTAGCGGGAAAAGCCGGCAACAATGCCGCCGCCCTTAAGCGCAATGTCGTGGCCGACTATGCCGGCGACGTTATCGTCGAGGTCAACCCCGGATGGGAGATTGTAAGCATCAATCCTACCACACAGAAGGAGGAGCGCACCACCGTGCGTACCGGACTTATCTCAGCCCCTGCTTTCTTCCTTAGCCCCGACCTCGCAGCCGACCGCATTTCGGTTCCTGTCGACGCACGCTCGATAGCGCCTACCGTAGCGCGTGTGTTGCGCATACGCTCGCCTAATGCTACCGAGCTTCCGGCCCTGCCGCTGAAGCGCAAATGATTCATCCTGCCTCTCTTCATCTATTTATTCCAACAATATCCGCCACTCGGCAGGAGTGTGGATATGATTCATAACCGAAAAATAAAACAATCACTATAAATGTCATTCATTTCAGTACTTAATAAGATATTTGGCAATAAGTCGCAGCGCGACCTGAAGGAGATTCAGCCTATTGTCAACGAGATTAATGCGCTCGGTCCAAAGATGAAGGAGCTCACCAACGATGAGTTGCGCCAGACGATAACCGACATCAAGGCCGAGCTGGCAAAGGCAGTCGAGGCCGATACAGCCGCCATCGAGGAGATAAAGGGCCGTATCGACAGTCTCCCCTTCGAGCAGCGCCAGCCCCTGTGGGATGAGGTAGACCAGCGCGAGAAAAATATCCTCGACATCTACGAGAAGGAGCTCGACAGAGTGCTCCCCACCGTGTTTGCCGCAATGCGCGAGACTGCCGCCCGATTCGCTGCCAACGAGACCATCGAGGTCACAGCCACCGACGCCGACCGCGAGTTCGCAGGACAGGGTCGCGACTTCGTCACCATCGAGGGCGACAAGGCGATATACAAGAACCACTGGATTGCCGGTGGAAACGAAGTCAAATGGGACATGGTACACTACGATGTGCAGCTCATTGGCGGTATCGTGCTCCACCAAGGCAAGATTGCCGAGATGGCTACCGGCGAGGGTAAGACTCTCGTGGCCACACTGCCGGTATTCCTCCGCTCTCTTACCGGACGCGGAGTGCATGTCGTTACCGTCAACGACTACCTCTCCAAGCGCGACTCCGAGTGGATGGGCCCGATTTACATGTTCCATGGCCAGACCGTCGACTGCATCGACAAGCACGAACCCAACTCGGCAGCCCGCCGCAAGGCTTATGCGTGCGATATCACATTCGGTACCAACAATGAGTTTGGCTTCGACTACCTCCGCGACAATATGGCCATGTCGCCCCAGGACCTCGTGCAGCGCAAGCACTATTATGCAATTGTCGACGAGGTCGACTCAGTGCTTATCGACGACGCACGTACTCCGCTTATCATATCAGGTCCGGTGCCTAAGGGCGACGACCAGCTGTTCAACGACTTCAAGCACAATGTCGAGAATGTCTACAACGCCCAGCGCCGTCTCGTCGGACAGCTTCTTCAGGAAGCCAAGGAAAAGATTCCAAGCTCCGACAAAGAGGTGCGCAAGGAAGGCGCTCTCGCTCTGTTCCGTGCATACAAAGGTCTCCCGAAATATTCGCCGCTCATCAAGTTCCTCTCTCAGGAGGGCATGAAGCCGCTTCTTCTCGAGACCGAAGGCTATTATCTTCAGGACAACAGCCGCGAGATGCCCAAGGCTGTCGAGCCCCTCTATTTTGTAATCGACGAGAAAAACCGCTCTGTCGACCTTACCGACAAGGGTATCGATGAGCTTACAGGCCGTTCGCAGGACCCGCAGTTCTTCGTGCTCCCCGACATTGCCGCTCAGCTTTCTGAGGTAGAGGGCGACCAGTCGCTCGAGCCCGCTCAGCGCCAGGAGAAGAAGGATGCCCTCATGGACAACTACGCCGTAAAGGCCGAGCGTGTGCACACCGTCAACCAGCTCCTCAAGGCCTACACACTCTTCGAAAAGGATGTCGAATACGTAATCGACGACAATAAAATCAAGATTGTCGACGAGCAGACCGGACGTATCATGGAGGGACGCCGCTACAGCGACGGTCTCCACCAGGCTATCGAGGCAAAAGAGGGCGTGAAGGTAGAGGCTGCCACACAGACATTCGCCACCATCACTCTCCAGAACTATTTCCGTATGTACCACAAACTCGCCGGTATGACAGGTACCGCCGAGACTGAGGCCGGTGAGTTCTGGGATATATATAAGCTCGATGTAGTGACAATCCCGACCAACAAGCCGATTGCACGCATCGACATGAACGACCGTGTCTACAAGACCAAGCGCGAGAAGTACAACGCCGTCATCGAGGAGATTGTGCGTCTGCATAAGATTGGACGTCCCGTGCTTGTCGGCACTACTTCTGTCGAGATTTCCGAACTTCTGTCCAAGATGCTCAAGCTGCAGCGTATCGAACACCAGGTGCTCAACGCCAAGCTCCATCAGAAGGAAGCCGATATCGTGGCTCTTGCCGGTCTGCCCGGTGCAGTTACCATCGCCACCAACATGGCCGGTCGTGGTACCGACATCAAGCTGCCGCAGGCTGTTAAGGACATGAAGGATACCGACATCGCCAAGGGCAAGGAAGTGGGCGGTCTCGCCATCATCGGCACCGAGCGCCACGAGTCGCGCCGTGTCGACCGTCAGCTCCGTGGACGTTCCGGCCGTCAGGGCGACCCGGGTTCGTCAGTGTTCTACCTCTCGTTTGAGGATCAGCTCATGCGTCTGTTTGCCACCGACCGCGTTACAAAGATGCTCGACCGCATGGGCATACAGGAAGGCGAGATGATTGAGAGCTCGATGGTCAACAAGGCTATCGAGAATGCACAGAAACGTGTCGAGGAAAACAACTTCGGCATACGTAAGCGCCTTCTTGAGTACGACGACGTCATGAACAAGCAGCGTCAGTATATCTACGGCCGCCGCCACCACGCCCTCCTCGGCGAGCGTATCGGCATAGATATCAACAATATGCTTTACGATACCGTAGAGAATCTTGTCAACAATTACGACTCGCCCGATGCATACGGTGAGCTCAAGATGGAGCTTTTCAAGGTCTTCGCCATCGAGATTCCTTTTGCCGAGGATGATTTCAAGAAACTCTCCAAGGAGGATGCCGTTGAAAAGATTTTCGCTGCTGTCAACGAGTCGTTCCAGCGTCGTACCGACCGCATCTGCGAGATTACATGGCCCGTGATAAAGGATGCCGTGGAAAATCATGGCGCGAAGGGTCGTATCCTCGTGCCCATCACCGACGGACGCCGTGTATTCAATATCCCCGCCGATGTCCAGGCAGCCTACGACACCGAGTGTCGCTCGATTGCAAAGGAGTGGCAGAAAGCCATACTCCTCCTCACCATCGACGAGGTATGGAAAGAGCACCTGCGTGAGCTCGACCAGCTGCGCCAGTCGGTGCAGAATGCATCATACGAGCAGAAGGATCCGCTGGTAATCTACAAGGTAGAGTCGTTCCACCTCTTTGAGAGTGCAATCAACACTATGAACGTAAAGGCAATCACTGCCCTTATGCGCGGACAGATATTCATCCCCCAGCGTCCTCAGGAACCGGCTCCCGCACCTCGTCAGCCCGAGCAGCCCCGTCAGCCCGCACAGCGTGTTTCCGATGTGCAGCTCAGCTCTGAGCGCAGGGCGGCCCAGCAGCCTCAGTCCCAGCAGCCCGACCGGGAAGCCGCACCGGCTCCCGCACCTCAGCGCCCCATGCCCGAGATGAAGCAGGCTGCCCCGGAGATGCGCAATGACTATAGCAACTACCGTGCAGGCCGTGGAAGCGAGCCGGGCGATCCCGCTCAGCGTCAGGCTGCATCCGCACGCCAGGGCGCACAGCAGCCTACCGCACCTGTTGTCAACAACGGTCCGCGTGTAGGTCGCAATGACCCGTGTCCTTGCGGCTCAGGCAAGAAATATAAAAACTGTCACGGCCGCGGATTGTAATAGATAAATTTTCCCAGAGATATCGTCGGTCCGGGCATACATTTATGTATACCCGGACTGGCCATTATATGAAAGATAAATGAAATCACTTTCTTTAGCAACATTAACCTCAGCTTTTTGCATAATGGCTTCAAATGCCCAGTCGTTGAAATATCCTGTGGCTCCGAGCGACAATACCGTCGACACATATTTCGGAGTCGATGTGCCCGACCCCTACCGTCCGCTTGAAAATGACACTGCGGCCGCTACTGCCGCCTGGGTGGAAGCTGAAAACGCCGTCACACGCGCCTATCTCGACAAAATCCCGTTCCGCGACGATATCCACAAGCGCCTGACTGCACTTTTCGATTACCATAAGCATGGACTCCCCTGGAAGAAAAACGGATGGTATTATTTTTATGAAAACGACGGACTGCGCAACCAGGCCGTGTTATACCGTACACGTTCGCTCGACAAGGCACCTGAGGTGTTCCTTGACCCTAATGCCCTGAGCGACGACGGCACGGTGGCTCTTACTGGTGTGTTTTTCTCCCACGACGGACGTCATGCGGCCTACACAATCTCCCGCAGCGGTTCCGACTGGACTGAGATTTACGTGATGGACACCGATACAAAGCAGCTGCTCCCCGACCATATCGAGTGGGCCAAATTTACAGGTGCCGACTGGCAGGGCGACGGATTCTATTACAGCGCCTATCCTGCCCCGGAAAAAGGGAAGGAGTACAGCAACGCCAATGAGAACCACCGTATATACTTCCATCGTCTCGGCACACCGCAGTCCGACGACATACTCGTATACGAAGAGCCTGACCAGCCTCTGAAATTCTTCTCGGCATCGGTGCCCGACGATGAGTCGGTAATATTTGTGGCAGGTTCCGGACAGGGTCTCGGCAATACTCTCATGGTGCGCAGCCTTGCCGACAGCAATGCGCAGTGGAAGGTGATGAGCCCCACCCAGGATTATGAAGTGGCTGTGCTCGACGTGATTGACGGCACAATCTACATATATACCAACTATGGTGCCCCGCGCTACCGCCTTATGACAGCCACTCTCGACAATCCTGCCATGGACCGGTGGAAAGAGCTGATACCCGAGCAGAAGGGAGTGCTTACCGGCGTCGACTTCACCGGGCCCGACCGTATGATTCTTACATACAATACCGATGCAAGCAATCATGCCTATGTCTACACCCTCGACGGCAAGCAGGTTCGCGAGATTCAGCTCCCCTCTATCGGTTCTGTCGGATTTTCATCAAGCCGCAAGCACCCCGAGGTGTTCTATGCTTTTACATCGTTTGCATATCCCTCGGCGCTCTATCGCTACGATGTGGAGAAAAACGAGTCGGCCCTGTATCGCGGCTCCGATATAAAGGGATTCAACCCCGATGATTATGTCACCGAGCAGGTATTCTATCCGTCGGCCGACGGCACCAATATACCCATGTTCCTTACTTATAAGAAGGGCCTCAAGCGCGACGGCTCCAACCCCGTATATCTCTATGGCTACGGGGGCTTCAACATATCGCTCAACCCTTCATTCTCTGCCCAGCGTATCCTTTGGCTTGAAAATGGCGGCATATATGCCCAGACCAACCTCCGCGGTGGAGGCGAGTATGGCGAGGAGTGGCATCTCGCCGGCACTAAGCTCAACAAGCTCAATGTGTTCAACGACTTCATTGCCGCCGCCGAGTACATGATTGGTAAAGGCTGGACCAATCCCGACCTCATTGCCATCGAGGGCGGTTCAAACGGAGGTCTGCTTGTCGGCGCCACCGTCAACATGCGACCCGACCTTTTCAAGGTTGCAATTCCCCGCGTAGGTGTGATGGACATGATGCGCTACCATCTGTTCACCATCGGATGGAACTGGGCGCCCGACTATGGAACCTCGGCCGACTCGCCCGAGATGGCCGCATACCTTCTCGGATACTCGCCTCTGCATAACATCAGCGGCAACGGCACTCCATATCCTGCCATAATGGTCACTACAGCCGACCACGACGACCGTGTCGTGCCGGCTCATTCCTTCAAGTATGCCGCCGCACTCCAGGCTGCCGATACCGGAAAGGCGCCGAAGCTGATACGCATCGACAGCAAGGCCGGACACGGTGCCGGCAAGCCCGTAAGCAAGGTTATCGACGAGTATGCCGACATCTACTCGTTCATCTTCAATAACATCGGCAAAGTCCCCGCTGCCAAATGACTGTGAGTATGTTTTCTCCGCTCAGGGCTATTGTGGCAGCTGTCATTGCGGCGGCGGCTACATCATGCTTCACAGGCATAGAGAGCACACCGCGCATTACAGAAAAGGAGGTGTCGCGCCGCAATGTCGTTGTCACTGAAGAAGACCGCTGGCTTTCCGATGTCACACCGCAGCCTCTGTCGCAATGGCAGCCGGGAAAGGAGTTCTACGTCACTGATTCCAAGATATCACTGGCTCTTGAGCCGGGCAATGACTCCCCGGCTCAGGGTTCGGTGTTGCGCTATCTCAGCTCCCGACCGGTCACTTCTCTTACCGGCGGCGACGATACCGAGCTTGTGTTCGCCTCGTCGTCGGGCGGTGAGGCCGTCTACCGTATCAACGCCGACAAGAGCGAGCTTGAGTCAAGGCGGTCGATTTCGGTGCCGTTCACTATCGAGATGAGCATGGTCGACTCAGTGCGTACCCGTCTTCTCGGACGCGAACTGTATGTGCGCACATCTCTCTGGTACGACTCTCTCGGAAATGCGATGACCGGACTTAAATATATCCCGGTCAGGATTACCGCTATCGAACCCGGCAATCTGGTCTACCCCGTGAAGGTTACATTCCGTACATTGGGCGATGGTGGAAAAGCCGTCTCCGCTCGGAATGATTGCCCCGATACGGCCTCGGTGTTCATGTCGGTGGGCGCTGAGTTGCATTCGGCACGTAATTTTGCCGCGCTGTTCAATTTCTCCAATCCGCGTGACAGATATCCGATGATTACCGATGCCAACTGGGACCGCATAGTCCATGGACGTGTGGCCATCGATATGACACGCGACGAATGCCGCCTCGCCCTTGGCTCACCCTCGCATATCGACAGATATCAGGGCACGAGCGCCTATGGCGAGCGATGGACATACGAAAACGGGGTATATCTCATATTTTTCGACGGTATTCTGTCCTCTTTCCGACAGTAGTCATCTTAGAGCTTGTTTAATAATAAATGTTGCCGCCAGGGTCGTATAGCTTGAGACGATTTTCGACATGTGACGAAGGA
>NZ_JAIDKI010000196.1 GCF_029051885.1 Muribaculum sp. | reverse complement strand
TCCATCATCACAAGACAAAAATCACTCAGAGATATGCGACCCCAGCGTTAACAAATATTGGGGAACGGGGTCTAAAAATTTAAACAGTTTCTAAGGAGAGCGATAGGGCAGGCTGATAGACGAATGAATTAAGAGCTTGTTTAATAATAAATGTTGCCGCCAGGGTCGTATATATTGAGGCGATTTTCGACATGTGACGAAGGAGTGTACTTTATGTACACGACTGAGGAACAGGGTGAAAAGCGGCCAAGATATACGAGACAAAAGGTGACTTTATAACCATTCAACCTCCCTCCTGCTTTTGAAACAAATGTAAAAATATATCACCGATATGAAACAAATTACCTCCAGTCGGTCAATCGCCGGCATCTTTCCGCCTGCTCTTCGGTCGTTATGGAACCCCATAACTCCCTCATCACAAGCGAAAATCTGCTCGACGAATGACCGCCCTGACGGTAACATTTATTATTAAACAAGCTCTAAGCCTTGTGTGTGCAGATTTTCCGCGCACACAAGGCTCCACTGTATATATGATTGGGCTTATTGTATAGCCATATCGCGGGGCTATATGTTAAATAATGTTGTGAAAATATTGGGGTATACCTCTGAAATTATTGTAATTAACAATCTGTAATTAAAAACAAAAGTATTGTAGCCGTAAAAAATCGCGATTTGTCATTTAGATAAGAAAAAAATAGTTAACTTTGCGCTCAGACGTATGAGATTTGTTACAGGGAGCCATTAAGACTCATTCGGGGAAAATGGTGTGCCGGGATACAAGTTATTGTATCTTATGCCGCATCATTGCTGATAAAGTAATGACGGTTGCCCCGATGCCATTGATATCACTGCGTAAATTTTATAAACTAATCAGTTACATATGAAAAAATTTTACTCATTTCTTGCGTCGGCTGTGGCTTTGGCTACATCCTTTACAGCTTCAGCCGCGTCTGTGACAATTATTGTCGACAATCCTGAGGCTGTCGACATCGTCAAGTCGGAATACAAGTATGATGATCAGGGAAATGGAGCGTATGTGTATACCCCTATCGTTGACCCAGTACAGGATGTGAATGTAATTGAGTCGGACGACTACCTGTATGCATACGTAAAATCAAAAGATGGATTCGCTCTGACATCTGTAGTTCTTGACGAAAAAGAACTGCTTTACTCCAAACCTACCGATCAGTGGTCGTTCAGTGTCGGCGATTATACCAACGGTTCGGTTTATATGGTGTCTACCATAAATATGGATGAATCGCGTACGGCATCTGTCGATATTACTGTTGACGATCCGACAAAGATACGTCTTGCCCGCAATGGCAATCTCGGAGGTGATGTCGCTCTTTCCGCCGGTACCCAGACAGTGAAGTTTGACCCGGAGAAAGAGAGTCCATTCAGTATTCTGGCCAAATCGTCGACTGCACCTATATATTATGTGAAGCACAATGGCGAGAATGTGACCATGACCTACGGGCAGTATAGGGTTGAGGTAAAGGATGGCGACAAGATTGAGATTGCCGCCAACTTCCCGGATATCGACTATACCGTAAAGGTGATTGTAGCCGACGATGTGAAGGGTGTGTTCTCCGGTCTTTATGATGCATCCAACACAGCTCTTGACGGAAATCTGGCCGAAGGTGTTGCCGTACATGCCGGTACATCGCTCAATCTGCGTCTGAACACTACCGATTATGCTGTAGATGATGTGATTGTCAACGGCGAGTCGACAAAACGCAACTACTGGTCGGGTGTGATTGACAAAGATTATACCTTCGAGATTCTGGCCCATGAGTTTGGAAACTACACAGTTGATGTGGATGTCGACGATCCCTCGCGAGTAGAGATATACAACGGCTACAGCTCGTATGGCTCCGAGAAGTTTGATATCGTTGCAGGCGTCAACACTCTTGAGTTCAAGGAGAGCAACTATGGCAACAGCATATATATTGTCGCTACCGCGGGCAATATAGTAAAGAACGTACGCATCGTCAACGGTGAAAACGAGTCTAACCGTTCGGGCGGCTCCGTTACAGTGACCAAAGGCGACAAGGTATACATCACTACCGCTGTCAAAGAGCCCGATACAAAGTTTATAGTATGGGTGGAGCCGGCTGCAGTAGGTTCAATCAGGAATATAACTTTCAATGAATCGTATGGCAGCAAGGTGTTTGGCACTATAGAGCCGCAGGCCGGAATCAATGTGTTCGACTATTGCTACAGCGACCTGTCGATGCAGATGAATATCAATGTGAAGCATCCCGATCCTATCCCCGAAGGATATATGCCCTGGACCCCATATCTGTCGTACAACGAGGGAGATGCATATGAGGCTTCCTACTTCCAGATGTCGAACTATTCGGGAATGGCCGACGGCGATATTATCCGTATATTCTATGAGCAGCCCGCGAAGGGAGAGGTAAAGATCTCGCTCGCAGATGCTGTCGATGCTTCGGCTATCGCGGTAGAGGTTGACACTCGCGCTGTGTCGGAATGGTCATCCATGTCGCTCTTCAAGGGTTCGGAAGTGAAGATTATACCTTCCGTTGCCGTTACATGCAGTGTCGACGGACGTCCTGTGACAGCCGACAGCGACGGATGCTTCTCGTTTAGCGTCACCGGCGACCACAATGTGGTTCTTGGAATGAATACTACCGGTATCGACCGTGTAGAAGCCGAGGGCACCGCTCCCCGTGTGATATACAATCTCCAGGGTATCCGCATGGCCGATACCGACAATCTTCCTGCCGGCATATATATCATCGACGGCAAGAAGGTCGCTGTAAAGTAAACGGTTTCCGCATATGATGCGGCCACATTACAATGATATTTTCCGTAGGGCGCGGCTTGTGAATGTGCCCTACGGGAATTTGTCTCTTTAATAAAGATGTCTTGCCGGTTTTGGCAATTGAGGAAGGCATCATAAGGATAGTTAGTCCGTATGGCTATAAGATGTGATTGAAAAACGTAAATATAATTTATTACCTGAATGAGAAAATACATAGTTGTTTCGTTGGCGCTGGCGTTGGCCGGAGGCTCTGCCTGGGCAGGTGGTCTCGACTTGCTGAGTCGCGCCGAACTACGCCGCGCACGTGAGGCCCGGCTGGCAACTCCGATGCGTGCTCCTTCGCCGCTGGCTGTGAAAGGCGATATCCGGTCAGAGGCCGGCTCGCGTATCGGTGCGTTTGTGAGACTTAATGAAGGATATACAGTGGATGACCTTGAAGCCGACGGTATTACAGTGCTGTCATGCCGAGGTAATATAGCTCTGTGCATGGTGCCTGTCGATTCCGCCGAGGTGCTCGCTGAGAAGTCGCCTGTACATACAATGCAGATTGCCCGCAAGGCCCATACCCATATGGATCTGGGTCGTAAGTCGGTTGGTCTTGATGAGGTGCATGCCGGCGCGGCCGGACTCGAGCAGCCCTACCGGGGTGAGGGCGTTATCGCCGCTGTTGTCGACCAGGGTGTCGACCCCAACCACCTCAGTTTTCTGAATCCCGACGGCTCCACACGTTTCGGATATCTCTACACAATCAATTACGCCAACAACATGAACGGCTATGCCGACAACGGTTATTGGGGTGAGGAAGTGAAGGACTTTACTACCGATACTCCTTACGGCTACCACGGTACCCATACCCTCGGCATACTCGGAGGCAACTATCAGGGTGATGTCACTATGCCCGACGCGTCAAAGTTTACCGACCGTAACCAAGCCGTGCCCGTAATCGACACCCCCAATCCATTCTGTGGCGCCGCTCCGGGAGCTGAGCTTGCCGCCGCCGCATGCGCCGATCTCCCCGACATGTTTATCGCCTATGGCGTAGACCAGATGTGCAGCCATGCATATAACCGGCAGAAACCTATGGTGCTGAGTATGTCGCTCGGCTCAAATGTCGGTTCCCACGATGAAAACTCGATGATGAACCAGTTTCTCGATCTTATCGCCACCCGTTCGGATGACAATCCCAATCCTCCAATTCTCTGTCTTTCGGCAGGCAACGAGGGCGACCGACGCATATGTCTGCGCAAGACTCTCCACAGTGAGTCGGATATGCTGAAGACTATGATATGGCCTTCGGTGTACCAATATGACCCCGATGTTGAGGGTTCGCTCACTTTGCGTAAGGACCAGATTGCGATATATTCCTCCGACGAGACAAAACTTGAGGTTCAGGCCGTACTTTACAACAAATCGCGCAACTATCGAGTTACCTCACGCATGCCGGTTATCGGCGACGGTGTCGGCGCATACTATCTTTCCGACGAATCCTTCCAGGTGTCGAGCGGCGATATGGTGAATACCTACCTTGCAAAGTATTTCTATGGATATGTAGGTCTCGGAGGCATGATTGATGAGGATGTCAACCGGTATTACTCCATGATTGACTATGCTCTTCAGAACAATGATAGCAACCTCGACGACAACTATATTCTCGGTTTCGAGGTGAAGATAGCCCCGGGACAGGATATTCCCGCCGAGGGCATAACAGTTGAGTGCTATTGCTCGGGCGAGTACTCCGAGATGTACGATTATGGCGTGTCTTCGTTCGACAACGGTTCGCGCAACGGCTCAATCTCTGACATGGCTGTCGGAAAGAAGCTGATTGTGGTGGGCTCGTACAATACCCGCAATGAATGGTTCTGCCTTGACGGCTATGCTTCACGCTACGAGTCTGAGGGCGACTACTTTACCGTAGGGCGTGTAAGCGGATTCTCGTCGTTCGGCACACTGCGCGACGGCCGCAATCTTCCTACCGTATGTGCTCCCGGCAGCACTATAGTTTCATCGGTCAACAGGTATTTTACCGATCTTGACGATGTCAAGGAACAGGCCGACAAACTCTATCAGGCCAAAGCGACAGGCTCCGACGGACGTGTAAGCTACTGGAAACAGGAGATAGGCACTTCGATGTCGACTCCGCTCGTGGCCGGCGCCATCGCCTGCTGGCTTCAGGCCGACCCCTCGCTTACCTATGCCGATGTGCAGGATATAATCGTTTCTACTGCTGTGGTTGACGATGATGTCCGTGCCGGTGATCCCGTGCAGTGGGGTGCCGGAAAGTTCGATGCCATGGCCGGTCTTAAAGAGGTAATCAGGCGTAGAGGCTCGTCATCTATTTCGGGCATATCTTCAGATGATGCCGCAGGCAATCTGGTAGTGACATCGGCCGGCCCGAATGCCTATACATTCTTTATCGGCGGCGTACCGGCCATTGAGGCAAGCGTATACACACTTGGCGGAGCACGCGTGATGAGCGACGATACCGCCGGCGACGAGATTACCATAAGCCTTGACGGATATGCCTCCGGGGTATATGTTGTCAATGTCAACGGACATGCTCGCAAAGTAATTGTAAAGTAATAATATAATAATAAATCAGTTATGCGTATATTTCGTAAAGCTGTGATGGCCTTGGCCCTGGTATCGTCAATGCTGACACATGGTGCCTTCGCTCAGGATGCTTCCGACCTTGGTGAGCCGGCCATCACTATCAAGACCAATGCCTACGCCAGCTTCGGTGAGGCTAATAAATTCTCCATCCTTATCGGTGTGACGGAGAAAAGTGAGTATTACGATATTGACATGGGCTTTGGTCCCGAGGAATTCGAGGCCACTTATGCTACTATCGACTCTGTTGGTGCATGGCACGGGTCGACGCTTTTAGGCCGTGTGTCGGAGAAAGGTGAAATCAAGATTTATGGCGATGCATCTAAAATTGATGTCATCCACGCTATCGGTTGCTACATTACCGATATTGACCTCAGCAAGTGTGAGAATCTCGACATTCTGGTGCTTGAGCATAATGAGCTGAAGGGTCTCGACCTCACACCCAATACTAAACTTTCCGCCATATATCTTTCCGACAATCCCGGCTCTGAGGAGACACCGATTATTATCGGTACTCCCAAGCCTAACCTTCAGATTCTTGAGGCGGATATTATCGGATGGCTTGATCCTGACTTCCGTCCCGATTATCCCAAACTGAAGGTTCTCGACCTGTATTATACACGTCGTCTGAAGAAAATCGATCTTTCAGGTTGTCCGCAGTTGGTAAACCTTGTACTCGAACTTACCGATGTAGAGACCCTCGATCTCACTCCGGTGCCCAATCTGTGGCATCTGAATATCGGAGAGAGCCGTATCCGTGAGGTTGATTTCTCAAAGGTTCCCAAACTGGGAGAGCTATTCTGTAGCCATACTTCCGGTACCGTCAACACTGATATCAAGATTGAGTCGCTTGATCTTACTCAGGTTCCCGAACTTACGTATCTCTCGGCGGCAAGCAATAATCTTACCTCGCTTGATATTTCCAAGAATCCCAAGCTGCGTACTCTGTATATACGCCGCAATAATCTTACAGCTCTCGACATATCGGCCAATCCCGATCTTGCAAGCATAGATATTGATCAGAATAGGTTTACATACTCGACCCTCCCGGCCGACCGCACTACCTTCAGAGAATATTTCTATAGTCAGAAGCCCTATAAGGTAAGCCGGGTTATCGGAGTAGACTCTCCTATCGATTTTACATGTATGCTGCGTCCGGAAAGCAATACATATGCGCGCGTGATGCTGGCACCCATCGGTGCTGAACCCTCTGAGGTTGATGTTGACACCTATACCTGGGAAAACGGTATGCTTACTTTCAACACGACTTTTACAGATTCCGTATATGTTGAGTTTGCCAACTCAGAACTGGCTGAATATTCTCTTACTACATCGCGGTTTATGGTAAAAACCGCCGATGAAGTTGGAAAACCTTCCCGGATTGTGTCCATGATGGTTCCGCGTAACTCGTCGGTAAACTTCAAGGTGGGTGTCAGCGGTGCTACCGCCGAGGCTCCGCGCAAACTTCTTGTTGACTTTGGCGACGGCTCACTCAAAGAGTTCGATGTTACTTCCGAAGAAGCTGCCACAACCGTATCGGGTACATCGACAAATTACAATATGTACATCTACATGCCGGAAGAGGAAGTGCTCTCTGCCCTTGATTTTGATGGACAGCGTCTGCTTTCGCTCGATCTGAAAGCTGCCACTGAGTTGCGCTATCTTTCTGCTCGCGGATGTCAGCTGTCAACTGTAAATCTTGCCTACAACCGTTGTCTGGCTTCCATCGACCTTTCCGACAACACATTGTCTACTCTTGACCTTGCGGGCGTGAGCGGAAATTATGAGAAGACTTTCCTCACAAAGATTGTAGCCGCCAACAACCGTATTGCCAATTTCAATATCTTGAATACCTCCGGTTGCCGTTATCTCGATCTGTCGAATAACAAACTTGAGAAATACGACCTGAAGAACTATGACAATATGCTCCATCTTGACCTGTCGGGCAATAAAATCCAGACTGTCAATATGGCCTATCTCTCCAATGCCGAGTATATAAATCTCAGCAACAACCATATTTCTGAGATTGAGAATGTGATTGATATGCCGCAGCTGGTTGAGTTCAATCTTTCGGGCAACATGCTTAGTCTCGCTACTTTGCCCTTTATCGCCAATGTCTCGACCAAGTATATCTACGCTCCCCAGTCAAAGATTGTCATAGCGGCCAAGGCTCCTTCTGTCGCGCTTGATGACCAGTATGTGGATATCAATGGAAATATCACACAGTACAAGTGGGTCAAGACCGACGGCACTGTTCTTGTAGAAGGTACTGACTATACGATAAAGGACGGATTCAGCCGCTTCCTTACTATCGATGGCGATGCCGTTCACTGTGAGATTACCAACGGAGCATTCCCCGCATTCACCGGAGAGAATGTGCTGTGTACCACCGATGTCATTCCTATGGGAGCCCCGACTACTGTGGTTGCCTCATTCACAGTGTCTGAAATAAGCGATAATCCCATTGTCGGTTTCCGCACTAAGGAGGTAAGCAACGTATATATCGACTGGACCTCCGAGGGTGTTGACTTTCAGAGCTACCCTGCCAGGGCCGATGTGTTTATCCCCAGCTCTGATGTTCATGCCGTAGTAGGTAAGAAAGCTGTAGTGTATACCTATGACACACCCTCCGATATCACAGTATTCTCTATCTCGGGAATCGGAATGTCGGACTTTGACGGCTCATCCCTTACCGACATTACAATGCTCGGTCTCTATAACACCGGACTCGAACAGGAGAATCTGATTTTCCCCACAAAGACTCATATCAACGGCCTTAACATCACTGAGGCCCATATACACGATATCGACCTGTCGGAATTCCCCGCACTTGAGAGTCTTGTGTTGACCGGCAATGACCTGGAAAGCATAGACCTGTCAAAGGCACCTCTGCTTAAGACAGCATCCATCGCCAACAATAATATCTCATCGGTGAAACTCGGCAATCCCGAGATGTGGGGTCTCGATCTGACACGCAACAACCTTTCGACACTTGATGTATCGGGCACACCTGTTCTTCAGCAGCTACTCCTTAGCTCAAATCAGTTCTCTGAGATTGATTTGTCGCCTGTTGCGTCGACTCTTCGCGCTATGATTCTTGTGGGCAACCGCTTCACTTTCGCCACTCTCCCGCGCAAGGTTGATTTCCCGCTGATGCTCGATGCTTACTATTATGCCAACCAGGCTCCTGTGGATGCCGAGGTAGTCGATGGCAAGGTTGACCTTGCCGACCAGGCGCGTGTCGGTGATACCGAGACTGTGTATACATGGTACTATGGTGAGATATCCGTTGATGCCGACACCGGCGAGATTATCGGCGAGATGCTTAGCCCCGAGGGCGATGACCCCGAGTATAGCATTGAAAACGGTGTCACTACATTCTATGTAAACTATTCCGAACCGGTAATCTGTGTTATGACCAACGCCGAGTTCCCCAATCTTGTACTGTATACTGATTATCTTGACATCTCTGCAACCAGTGCGATTGGAGGTATTATCGCCGACAACCCCGACGAATCGGTAAATGTATATAATCTTCAGGGTATGCTCCTGCGCGAGAATGTACGACGTGCCGATGCGGTATCCGGACTGGCTCCAGGAATATATATGGTTGGTGGCCGTAAGGTGATGGTACGACGCTGATGCATCCCACTGCTAATATTAAAAATCCGTAAATTTTTAGACAATCTCTTAACTAAGTCTCCGATGTCCTCTGTGGATATCGGAGACTTTCTTATATATGATACCTGCTGTTTTGTCATAAGAGCTTGTTTAATAATAAATGTTGCCGCCAGGGTCGTATAGCTTGAGACGATTTTCGACATGTGACGAAGGAG
>NZ_JAIDKI010000195.1 GCF_029051885.1 Muribaculum sp. | reverse complement strand
ACGCTCCATCATCACAAGACAAAAATCACTCAGAGAGATGCGACCCCAGCGTTAACAAATATTGGGGAACGGGGTCTTACAATGGTTTTGTGGCAGGGGATTATTGTATTTCAGGTGATGCTATGATGGTTGAATATTGCCGGTCAGTAGATTACTTTAGCTGCTGTGGCGCCTTGGCGTCGGATTACTATCTGTCCTGGGACCGGGTCGGCAATCTGTCGTCCCTGAAGATTGTAATAAATTACCGGAGAATCGCTGTCATAGTCCGATGGAATCTCGTCAATGGCCGAGGATACCTCTTCGGTACCATATACTGCAAAAGCACCGGGCTCAAGGGTAATGCTTCCGTCGGTAATTGCCGGCGATGTGTTGTGGCTCGCAGCAAGCAGTCGGAGATACGATGCGTCGCCTGCTCCTGTGGGTATGAATATGTCGATGGGCTTGTCGATAAGCGGGTTGACAGCAAGCAGAAGTTTCTTATTGCCGTATGTCAGTAGTAGGGTGCGGCCCTCTGTCCATCCGTTGAGGAGTATGGCGGCGGATGATTCGTTGCCGAAAAGGTCGGGATTGGCGCCGCGCAGGGCGAGCAGGTCGCGATAGGTCTGACACAGACCGGCATTATTGGCATTGTTTAGATTGTTCCATACCACCAGTTTGGGGTTGGTATTGTTGGAGCCGTCGGTATTTTTGGTGGTCTGGTTGGCTCCGAATTCTTGAAACTGCCATATCATGTGGGGGCCGGGAGTCATGAGCATCTGTGCTGCAACCGATCCAAGGCGACGCATGCGCATGGCATAGTTGTTTTTGACTCCGGTGGCGCCGTATTTCATCTGCTTGTATGCCATGCGTTCCTCGTCGTGGCTTTCGGCGTAACTTATGGTGGAGCCGCGCAGACGGGAGCCGTCGGATGGGGAGAAGAATCGGCTGAGTGAGGAGTTTTCCTCATAGCCCATGGCAAACTGGCATGCCGGATTGTTGATGTTGGCCCAGTTGATGTCGCCGTCGGATGCGAGTGCGTTTTCTTCCTCGGCTCCTGCGAGGTCTTCGTTGATGAAGTAGGCTGTGGGGTCGATCTCTTTGACGGCAGCATGCAGGGAGGCCATGCGGGCAATGCGTGAGGCGTTGTATGCGTCGGTTCCCGACTCTGAAGGTGTGCCCCAGGTATTGGTGGCTTCATTGTATGTGTTGCCGTATGAGTCGTTGTCGCCAAGGCCTTTCACGAGGTCAAATCTGAATCCGTCGACTTTGTATTCCTTGAGCCAGTAGCGCAGCGCGTCCTTAAACTGTCGCTGTACCAGGTCGTTGCTCTGGTTCCAGTCGTTGAGCACGGAATAGGCATGGGGCGATGTGGCGTTGTAGAACTTAGACAGAACCATCGGATACATGAGGTACCATGGGTGGAGTCCGGCAGTCTGGTTGAATACTACGTCGAGCACTACAGCCAGTCCGCGTGCATGGCATTCGTCGACGAGGCGTCGGTAATCGTCGGGCGCTCCGTAGGCTTTGTCGGGTGCGAAGTAGAAGTTGGGATTGTAACCCCACGAGTTGTTGCCGTCAAACTCCATGACCGGCATAAGCTCTATGCCGTCGACACCAAGCTCCTTGATATAATCGAGCTTGTCGATAAGTGCGGCTATGGTGCCGGTGCCGTAGGCTTTCCCGTCGGTGCCGGTGAAGTCGCGTACGAGCACTTCGTAGAGCACGAGACTCTCCTGCGGGGGACGGGTGAATGATGTGGTCTGCCAGTCGTATGTGTCAGCGTCGGAGTTGTAGACGGCTACCGGTACGGAAGCCGGCACTTTTCCCGACGGGAATACGGGCATGTCGGGATATACGGCTGAGGATATGTATTTGTCGTTGTTTCCATCGAGCACGAGGCGGGCATAGGGGTCGCCCACTGCGGTCTGGCCGTCGACTATATAATAATATGTATAGTCTTTGCCCGGCTCAAGGCCGTCGACGGAAATCCAGAAGTAGCGTATGCCGTCGATGTCGGTGTAGTGCATCTGCTGTTGGGCTACGATGTCGAAATCGTTCCACGAGCCTACGAGCTGCACCATATTTTTTTCGGGCGCCGGGAAGCAGAATATAGCCGACGAGCCGTCGGAAGTGGGAGTTACTCCCGGCTGTGGGTCTCCGTCGGGATAGTGCCGCATGTCGGGTGCCGGAAATCCTGACGGGAATACTGTGAGGGATATGTCGCCTCCGTTGATTGTCTTGCCCTGGGAGTCGGAGCCTGCGGCGTCGCGAAACACGAATACCATGTTTTTGATTTCCACTCCGTCGGGCACCCCGTAGTATTGCCGTATGTCGGGAATGTCGAGGGTCCAAGTGCCTGAGCCTGATGGGTCGAGCTTATATTTCGCGGAATTGTCGGGCCAGTTTGGTGCGAAAGTCCATTCGTCGGGCGTTGTCGAGCGCGATGTGATAAGGCCGGTGTGGGCGTAGACTGCGGTTGACGCCGGAAGTGCGGCCATACCGCGGTTGCCCCAGTCGGCATGGAATGTGATTACTATATTCTTTGTGTCGGCAGTGATTATTGCCGGATTGGTTGTGACCACCTGCGCTCCGGCGGTCGGCGGCAATATGCCGAGCGATGCGAAAAGCCATATGGCTCCGCATCGTAGAGAATTGTTTTTCATCGCTATAAAAATAAACTATCTTAAAGAATCCGTAGGGTCAGGTAGTCAAATGTATGACTACGGAACAGGAGAGAAGAATAGAGGAGCGGAGGAGCGAGGATGGGAGGAGCGAAATCAGAGTGGCTTTCTGAAAGCTGCGCGACGGCGGTGGAGACGCTTGTCGAAGAACTTCCATTGCTGCTGCACATTCTCGTTGTCGGCCAGCTCGGGATTAGTTTCGGCCCAGCGTACGCGGTTTTTGATATATGTGGGCAACAAATCGGTGAAGAGCAGGGAGTTGACGCCTTTGCTCTGGTATTCAGGCGATACGCCTACGAGCAGGAGGTCGACGGTGTCGTTGTGGCGGTACATGGCTTTGAGCAGGTGGTACCATCCTGTGGGGAACAGGCGTCCGCGTCCTTTCTGCAGTGCTCTCGACATCGACGGGAGCGATATGCCTACACCAACGAGCTTGTCGTCTTTGTCGACGATGAGGCTTACATACTCCAGTTTGAGGATTGGGAGGTATATGTCGATGTAGTATTCAATCTGGCGTCGGGTAAGGGGAGAATAACCGTATAGTTTGTCGTAGGCCTCGTTGATAAGCTCGAACAGGGCCTGTCCGTAGTCGGCCTTTATTTTTTTGCCTGAGGTATATTTGAGGGTGCGCAGTCCGTACTTGCGGCGCACTATATCGGCTACTCTCTGTAGCTGCTCGGGCACTTTGTCGGGTACTGATATACGGTACTCGACCCACTCGACATCCTCGGTAAAACCCATGCGGTGCATATGGCGCGGGTAATACGGGTAGTTGTAGATTGTAGCCATTGTGCCCATCTCGTCGAATCCGTAGGTGAGCATTCCTTCATGGTCGAGGTCGGTGAACCCGAGCGGACCTACCATAGAATCCATACCGTGGGAACGACCCCATTCGGCCACGGTGTCAAACAGCTTGTCGGCTACCTCATCATCGTCGATGAAGTCGGCAAATCCGAAGCGTACGTCGCGTTTTCCCGAGCGTTCGTTTACCTGGGTGTTTATGATTCCGGTAATTCTCCCGACAGGCTTACCGTCGCGATATGCCATCCAGGATTTTGCCTTGCAGAAGTCAAACGCCGGATTCTTGGAGGGAGTCAGTGTGTCGACATCGTCGCCTATCAGAGGCGGTACAAAGTATGAGTTTCCTTCGTAGAGATCAATCTGGAATTGTGTATATCGGGTTAGTTCGGCCTTAACAGGCTTTATTTCGCGTATTTCAATCATACTTCGTGGTGGGGTTACATGCGTGTGATGTTAAGCCATGTCAGCAGGCATATCATCGCTATGAGGAATATAATCAGGAATGTATACACCTGGTTGCTGTTTCGGCGCTCGAATGCGAGGTGGAGGTCCTGCACGTCGCGGTAACGCCTTTTGGGGTCGGAATCCTTGCAGCGTTGTGCGATTTTGCGCAGTTCGGGGAGTTTTGTGGTGACATGGTCGAGCACTTCGTCGAGCACACATCCGTAGCGGTATATGTCTTCTGAGGCGTCGGCAGGCTCAAGGTGTTGCCGCTGGTCAAATCCTACGTCGATGAGCTTGAGGTTGCCTATATTTTCTGTGAAATATATGGTTTCGGGTCGGATGGGGTGGTGCACGATATGGTTGCTCTGGATGTAGTCGATAGCGTCGACCAGTTCGTGCTGCAGTTTTTCGAGGATTTCCGGCGTGATACGGTCTTCATCGATAAGTTTGCGCAGTGAATCACCGTATACGTCGTCAGTGATGATACAGCGGCCGAGAGTGGGCACTTCCTCAAGATCGTTTATCATCACGATATTAGGATGGGCGAGGTTGTACCTTACGTCAAACTCCTTTTCAAGCATCTGACGGTACTCTTCCTGCGATGCATATTCGGGCTTGAGGGTCTTTAGCATAACCCATCGGCCATACTTCTTTGCAGTGTATACAAGATAGTACTCCTCCTCCCATTCGGGGAGCAGGGTAATCTCGGTCCATTTTTCCGCAGCCGAAGGTTTGGTGTATTCAGTTGCGTTATCTTCCGGGACGGCCGGTGTTTGCTGCTGATCGGTGCTCATAGAGAGCAAAGGTACAAATTTCTTCTGTAAATATGTGGATAGTGAAAGGAGGAAGTCTTATAGACTTTTTCGTATTATGAATTTTCTTATGATTTTTGACTGTTTTATGGGCCGGATATAGGCATTAGCGCGGAGATTGTGTAATTTTGCGGCGTGAATTGGTTTGAAAGTTTATTTTTTGAGCAATCGGCACTACAGGCTGTATGTGTAATCTCGGTCATAATAGCTATCGGACTGGGATTAGGGAAGTTGCGTATTTGCGGTATATCGCTGGGCGTAACATTCGTGTTCTTCACCGGAATCATGGCGGGACACTTCGGTCTGGCCATCGACCCGGCCATACTGAAGTATGCCGAGGATTTCGGACTGATGCTGTTTGTCTATGAACTCGGCCTCAAAGTAGGCCCGGGATTCTTCAGCTCGTTCCGCACAGGCGGTATGAAACTCAACATGCTGGGACTCGGTCTTGTGTTTGCCGGCACAGCCATCGCCATAGCCCTAAGCTATATACTTGCCATACCGATGACCGACATGGTGGGTATACTCAGCGGCGCCACTACCAACACTCCGTCGCTTGGCGCAGCCCAGCAGGCTATCAACCAGCTCGGCCTACCCGCCGAGGGTGCCGCTCTCAGCTGTGCCGTGACATATCCGCTCGGTGTGGTGGGTGTCATCATCGCATTTGCCCTGGTCAAAAAATTCGTGGCGCGAAAATCAGATTACGAGCCACACCATCAGGGAGACTCGGACAATACGTATGTGGCAGAGTTCCATGTCACAAACCCCGGTATCGGGGGACTCACCCTGCGCGACATCCACAAGCTCGTAACAACAAACTTTGTAATATCGCGCATATGGCATGGCGACGATGTGTCGATTCCAGGCCCCGACGACACGCTATCTATCGGCGACCGTGTGCTTGTCATCACTACCGAAGACGAGGTGGCGCGCCTTACAATCTTTTTCGGAGAGAAAAGCGAGCGCAACTGGAACAAACCGGACATAAACTGGGACACACTCGACAAGAACCTTGTTTCGCGCACCATCACCATAAGCAAACCTCAGCTCAACGGTCGCCGGCTCGACTCCCTGAATCTGAGAAAACACTATGGTGTAAACATATCGCGTGTGTCGCGCTCAGGCATCCGACTTCTGGCGCGTCCCAACCTTATATTGCAGCTCGGCGACAGGCTTACCATCGTAGGCACTCCCGAGGCCATCAACAAGGTCGGCGCCCTTGTGGGCAATTCCGTGACCGACCTGAAAGACCCCAATCTGGCAGCGATATTCATAGGCATGGTGCTGTCGCTCATAGTCGGTTCAATACCCATCGCCATCCCCGGCATTTCCGTGCCCATCAAGCTCGGCCTGGCCGGTGGCCCTATAGTGGTGGGGATACTCATCGGGCGATTCGGGCCGCATTTCCACATGGTGACGTATACCACACGCAGCGCCAATCTTATGTTGCGCGGCATCGGACTGTCGCTATTCCTGGCATGCCTGGGTCTCGACGCCGGCGGAAAATTCCTTGAGACAATAATGCGTGCCGACGGGCTTATATGGATTGCGGCGGGATTCATCATCACTCTGCTCCCTTCCCTCGTCATGACTATTCTGTCGATGCGTCTGTGGCATCTCGATTTTGGCTCTGCCGCCGGCATGGTGAGCGGAGCTATGGCCAATCCCATGTCGCTGAGCTATGCCAACGAAGTAACTCCAGGCGACGATGCCCCGGTAGCCTACGCCACCACCTATCCGCTGTCGATGTTTGCACGTGTGGTAATCGTCCAGTTGCTGATTATCTTCTTTGTGTGACATCAGCCTGCATGCATTTAGACCCCGTTCCCCAATATTTGTTAACGCTGGGGTCGCATCTCTCTGAGTGATTTTTGTCTTGTGATGATGGA
>NZ_JAIDKI010000194.1 GCF_029051885.1 Muribaculum sp. | reverse complement strand
TATATATTCTTATACTATCCCTGTAAGGGGTATATGAAAGTTTTGGCAAATTTCGCAAATTTCGGCGGGATATTCAATAAACCGGGCCAACAATTTAATTAAATTTGCAATTAAAAAACATTATTATGAGCAAGAAAATAGGCAATGACTGGTGGACAGCACCGACAGAGAGCGATAAAACGGGACGTACGGTAATAGTGACCGGACGCCGTGGTGTGGAGGCTGCGATGGATAGCGGCAAATACGGTATACGAGTGGAGATTACGTGGCGCTATCAGGGTGATTCGACGGGTATGCCCGACAAGCCTACCTCGATGCTTATGGAGGCTGTGCAGGAGGCTCTGACCACGGTATTCGACCGCGACCCTGTGGCCATACTGACGGGTGTGTATACCGGCGACGACCGCCGCGACTGGGTGTTCTACACTACGTCGACCCATATCTTCGAGCGTAAAATCAATGAGGCTCTGGCTCCGTTTGACCTTCTTCCAATCACCATCTATACTGAGAATGATCCGGACTGGGGAGAATACCGCGAGATGCGCGAGGCCACCGAGCTTACGGCTCCTGATGAATAGCCTGTAGGCTTTTTCCAATCAGGAATATAAAAAAACTCACGCAAACACCCCGTTTGCGTGAGTTTTTTATTGTATACGGACGTTGTGAGTCCGCAGTGGTCAAAGAATAGTGGATTCTATACGGGAATTACTTGTTGTAGAATTTGATACCTGTATGGGCAATCATGCCGTAGGTGGGGTACGAGTAATCTCCGTCTGTCCAGCGGATGTAGCGGAATGTAGCCGGCTTGGAGAAGCTGATATAGTATGTCTGGTTGCCATATACATCTACATTTCCCCACTTGGTCCATGCGTTGCCATCGGCGCTGGTCTCAACATCCAGCAGGTCGGACGCTCCGTAGAACCACTGGAAGAAGCTGACAGCCATCATATGTACAGTCTTGGCCGAGCCGAGGTCGACAAGAATCTTGCTGCCTGGATCAGCAAAGACATAGGAACCTGTGTTGTCGGAATCAGCAAGTACGTTTGCCGCGAAGTCTGTATCGTTGCCGTCGATGGAGCCGGTCCAGGAGTCCTCATATGCAATCTGAGTGTAGCCAGAAGGCATCACTGCTGTTCTCGTGAGCTCAAGGGGAAGGTTGCTGATAGTGATATATGACACATCGGTGGTGAGCTCTGCGCCTACTCCCGAAGTGAATGTGAACTTTACGGGAATTATATATTCGGAGCCGTTGGCTACGTCAGTATAGTCACCTACATTGAGGGTGATGGCACCTTTTGACGAGCCTGCGGGGATTACTACTTCGCTATTTGCCAACGAGGCCTGGATGGACTGGTAGGAAGATGCATTCGCCTGATTGTAGGCATCGATAAGGCTGTTGTCGATAACGGCACTTACAGTGATAGGATCGTCAGCATTCCAGTCGGCGGTGAGTATGTCGGAAATAGTGAGGGTAGAGTATGCGCTCTGCCATCCGTCGACGTCGGTATCGACTGTAATGGCGGCTTCATGTTTTGCAACTACCTTATTGGCCTTGTATGTCGAAGAGAAGGTAAGGAATATACGGCTGCTCTTCGAGATGGTCTGGCCGTCGGCATCAGTAATTGTGATAGGCAGAATCAGATTCTCATTTTCGGTCTGGAAACCTTTCTTATCACCGAAAGAAACAGAGATTACCTCGGTAGATATGTACTGTCCGGCGGGAATGTGGAGCACGGGGTTGACAATCGAGGCACCTTCGAGGAATGTGTATTCGGTGTTGTTGGCCTGGTTGTATTCGTCGACAAGAGAAGGATCGATGCCTACCTTGACAGAGAGGTCGCGGGGCGCGGGCTTTGTAAGGCGCACGGGCTTAAGTGCCAGAGGATCGTTGATGTCGATAAGGAATTCACCGTTGGCCTTGTATTCCAGTCGGGCGAATGTGGAATTGGGCTGATATAGATAGCAGTAGTTGATGTCGTAGGGATCTACTGTATCGTCGTCGTCGCAAGATGTAAGGGGAGCCATTGTAGCCGCCACCGCACATACGGCGATATAATGCCAGAATTTTTTCATTGTGTTCTGTATTTTTGGAGAATTGGTGATGGAGATGTTATTGAGGTATGTCACTGACGGCATACCTCAATAACTATGGTATCAGGTTTATTCAAATGTGTATTCGGTCCAGCCGTAGGCCTGGTTGTTGCCGCCGTTGCTTGCCGAGCCGATAGTGATGTTGTGACCGTTGCCGGTAACGTCGTTGAGCACAGAGCCGTCACCTTCGTTCATTGGGAGGTAGAACACGAGGTTGGGGTCGGTATACTTAACCTCTTTCTTCATGAACTTGGCAATCTGGGCGGCAGAGCGTGTGGTGCGCCACAGACGTACCTGTGCAATCTCGATGTAGTCGCGGAAGTAAGATGAGCCGGAACCGCACATTGTCAGGCCGGTGATTTCAAACTTCTTGCCGGCACCGCCGTTGTTGCGGTTAGCCTCGACGCCGTTGACATAGAGTACAACCTCGCCTGTACCACTGTCGAATGTGTGGGCGAAGTGAATCCATTCGCCCCATTTGAGCGGCTTTTCGTTGGGGTTGCCAGAGTCGTAGTTGGCATCGATACCCATAGTCTTAATCTGGAGGAAGTTGTAGAGATTGCGACCATTGGCGTCGGCATATACGATATCGCCGAAACGAACGTAGAGCTCGAGGTTGGCCTGGAATGCGAAGAGAGCCTGGTTGTTGACGGAGAAACCACCGTTGCCGGCGCGGTTTTCAACTCGTGCCCACCACTCGAGGGTGAGGTTGGAGAGTGTTTCAGTGCCGTCCCAGTCCATTGTCATGGCGTTGTCGTAGAAGAATTTGGGAGCTTTCTGAGTAAGGGTCTTGC
>NZ_JAIDKI010000193.1 GCF_029051885.1 Muribaculum sp. | reverse complement strand
CGCTCGTTCATCGCAAACAAAAATACATCTGACATTCTCTCTCAAAATCTGTATCATATAAATTTAAACAGTTTCTAAATCTTTTTCTTGCAAGATAACAATTAAAGGTGTAAATTTGCCAAAAGGACGATAAACACACCTTAATAATTAAATGAGCTCAGAATTCAGAAAACAGATATCTCTTGACAAGGAGAAGGCCACCGCAGTAGTAGGCCGTGTACGCCATCTTATGGGGCTTACACGCCTGTCGCAGGCGCAGTTTGCAAAAAAAATCGGTCTTGACCCCGCCAACATATCCAAGTATATCAACGGGCATCTGCCGATTACCGACAATCTCATCAACCGCATCGTTGTAAATACCGGCGTGTCGCGCGAGTGGCTACGCGATGGCATCGGGCTTCCGTTTGACAAAAATCATGTGGCTACTCCGGCTGTCGCCAGAGTGGAGCCCGGTTTTCAGATGTTTCAGCAGCGTTCGCTCCCTATCTACGATATCGCTGTGCTCGCCGGTGTCGAAGAGCTTGACCGCGCGTTTACCCAGGAAAATGTCATAGGCTACCTCACTATGCCTCACCTCAGCCCCAACTGGGCCGTAGTGCAGGCGCAGGGCAATTCGATGATGCCGATAATAGAGAGCGGAGCCTACCTTGCTTTCCTCCCTGAGAATGAGTTCCCCATGATTGCCTGGGGTGAAATATATATAGTGGTGATGGAAAACCGCCGTGTCGTCAAGTATGTGCGTCGCCATGACAATCCCGAGAAAATCATACTCAAGAGCGCCAATGAGGATTACGACCCGATGGAGGTAAACAAGAGCGATATCGTGGCCATGTATCCGGTGAAAGCCATAATCAACATGCATTTATGCCATTGATGAGCAAGGCCTTCAAGGGCCTTTCCCGGATATTGCTTACAGCCGTTGCGGCAATTGCCGTAATCCCCGGAGCCATGGCCCTTACGGTCGTGGCCGACTCGCCCGGCTCACTTGCGTCGGCCCTCGCCGGAGTGCCGTCCGACACCCGGGAGCTCGTGCTGGAAGGCACGGTATATTCCTCCGAACTTGCGGTACTGCGCGACAGCCTGCCGATGCTTGAGGCGATTGACATGCGCGGGCTTATAGTCCGGCCTGCGCAGATACCTCCCTACGCCTTTGCTGCAATGCCTCTGGCCAATGTAAGCCTGCCCGATGACATAACTGTAATCGGTGAGGGCGCTTTTGCCGCTATTCCGGCTAAAGAACTCACGTTGCCCGCCAGGCTCGATTCGATTGCACCATATGCATTTGCCCACAGTGCGCTTGTGTCGCTGACGCTCCCCGACGGGCTGCGTGCTATCGGGCGAAATGCGTTTGGCGACTGTGTGTCGCTGTCGGACATCTCCGGAGGCAAGGGAGTCGTGACGGTCGGAGAGTCGGCGTTTCATGGTGCCCCCCTTCGTAGACTTGACCTATCGCATTGTGAGAGTCTGCGCTCTGTCGGAGCGCGGGCTTTTGAAGGATGCTCGTCGCTTGAGGAGGTGTCACTCCCTGCAACCGGATCCCTTACGTTGGGTGAAGGTCTGTTTCTCGGATGCGGGGCCCTGACCGGCATAGATGCCTCCGGTATAGAGCATGTGCCTGCTCTGATGATTGCCGGCGCTCCGGATGCGGCTCTCTCCGGCATACTGACCGAGGGAGTGCGCACGATAGGAGCTTACGCCATGTCGGGAAACCGTGCGTCGGGCATTGTGCTCCCTTCCACTCTCGACTCGATAGGCGACCACGGTATGGAGCGCATGCATGAACTCGCCTCAATTGATGCGTCGGCCCTGCGCCTGGTGCCCGCTCTCGGCGAGGATGTGTGGGATGAGGTAGACCGCCCTGCGGTGAAGCTCGGAGTGGCTGAGGATATGGCCGACAGTTTTGCCGCCGCATCGCAGTGGCAGGAGTTTGATATAAGCCTCTCCACCGGAGCTGTCGACGGCATAGAGCAGGATACTGACGGTATCGTTCTGTGGTTTGACGGCACTGTGCTGAAAGTGTCGGCTCCGCGCGATATCATGAAAATAGAGGCTGTGTCGATCGACGGCATAATGCTTGCCGACATGAAGCCCGGTGTGCCGCAGGCGCAGATTGATGCGTGCCATTGGCCCTGCAGGGTATGTGTGGTGGCGGTGACACTTGTAGGAGGAACGAAGTCAACATATACATTATCAAGATGATATGGGAAAGAATAAATTAAAGAAATTCAGCGAGGTAGAGCAGATGAAGTGTGTGTTTCAGTATCCGTTCAGAGTACTGGAAGAGCAGGGATTCCCTATGCGCGGACAATGGGGCCGCGAGTATTTCCACAACGACAATCCCATCGTGCTTGAACTCGGATGTGGCAAAGGGGAATATACCGTAGGGCTTGCCGAGCGTTTCCCCGATAAAAATTTCATAGGAATAGATATAAAGGGCGCACGCATATGGTCGGGCGCACGCCAGGTCACTGACAGGAATATACCTAATGCGGCGTTTCTCCGCACGAGCATAGAGCTGATACCATTCTTCTTCGCTCCCGGCGAGGTCGATGAGATATGGATTACATTTCCCGACCCTCAGATGAAGAAGGTAAACAAGCGCCTCACAGGCACCCGCTTCATGAATCTTTACCGCAAGGTGATGAAGCCCGACGGGATAGTGCATCTGAAGACCGACAGCCCGTTTCTATATAAGTATACCGGCCTGATGACCGGATTAAACCGATTGAAGATGGTGGCCGACACAGCCGACCTTTACGCTTCGCCTGAGGGTGCGGGCGACATACTCGGCATACGCACTTTCTACGAGCAGCAGTGGCTCGACCGCGGACTTACCATAAAATATATCGCATGGCATCTCGACCACGATACTGTGCTTGACGAGCCCGACGAAGAGATAGAGCCCGACACCTATCGCAGCTTCTCACGCGGAGAGCTGCAGATGCCCGATATGCTCTGACATGTTAAACAAGCTCTTAATAGACTCTTAATAGATAAGTATGGAAACATTATATCCGCGTCTGATACTTGACGCATTAAGCAATGTACGCTATCCCGGCAATGGGAAAAATATAGTCGAGCTCGGCATGGTCGAGGACGACATACGAATCGACGGAAACTCTGTAAGTTTCTCGCTGATATTCGACAAACCGACCGATCCGTTTGTGAAGTCGCTCGTGAAGGCCGCCGAGACGGCACTGACTACATACATCTCTCCCGAAGTCGATGTAAAGGATCGCATCAATGTCAAGTTCCGCAATCCCAATCCTGCTCCGCGCCCCGACAATCCCCTTAAGGGTGTTAAGAATATCATAGGCGTATCTTCCGGCAAGGGTGGGGTAGGCAAGTCGACAGTAGCAAGCAATCTTGCCGTGGCTCTGGCACGTATGGGCTACAAGGTAGGTCTGCTCGATGCCGATATTTTCGGACCGTCGGTACCCAAGATGTTTGGCGTGGAGGACGAGCCTATATATGCCGAGAATGTCGACGGACGCGAGATGATTGTACCCGTTGAACGCTACGGGGTGAAGGTGCTGTCAATCGGATTTCTTGTCGACCGCAACAGTCCGGTGCTCTGGCGCGGAGCCATGGCTTCACGCGCTCTCAACCAGCTGATTACCGATGCTCTGTGGGGCGAACTCGATTATTTTCTTATCGACATGCCTCCCGGCACGAGCGACATCCATCTCACACTTGTGCAGACGCTTGCCATCACCGGGGCTGTGATTGTAAGTACTCCCCAGGATGTCGCGCTGGCTGATGCCCGCAAGGGACTGGCGATGTTCCGCGACGACAAGGTCAATGTGCCTGTGCTTGGTATTGTGGAAAATATGGCATGGTTTACCCCCGCTGCCCATCCCGACGAACGCTACTATATTTTCGGCCGTGACGGAGCCGTGAAACTTGCCGAGGAGTTTGGCGTCAAGGTGCTTGCACAGATTCCGCTCGTAGGCAGTATCTGCGAGGGTGGCGACAGCGGTGCGCCTATAGCTTTGCGCGACAGCATTACCGGCGAGGCATTCATGAATCTTGCCGGAAATCTGGTGGAGGCTGTCGATGAGCGCAACCGTGCCCTTCCCCCTTCGGCCAAGGTAGAGACACATTCATAAATACTGTTATGATATAAGTAAGTCGTAAAAATTATTTTATCGGCGATAGGATTTTTTTTACGACTTACTTAAGTAACCGCCTATAATTGTAATGATTACACTGCATCACAACGAGACCGCCGCTACCCTGCGACGTCATTTATGTGCTGTTGCCGCCCGGCCCGACGAGGTGATGGTGCTTCCGGGGTGGTCGGCGACAATGCTTCCCGGAGCCGCCCGGCGTATGCGTCAGGTGCTGCGCGCCACAGGCGCCGCAATCGTGTACGGCGATTGCTGGTTGCGTCAGCCCGATGGCTCTCTGCTTATGGCAAAGAGCGAGGAGTGGCAGCCCGGAGCCATGCGCGAGGGGTTTGACATGGGACCCGTATGGATGGTGTCGCCCGTGGCCATGGAGAGTGCGCTCGGCACTTTTGACCACGGATATACCTACGGCTTGCTTTATGCGCTGCGGCTTGCCTTGCAGCGTCAGGGGCCTGTAGTAAGGCTTGGCGAGCCACTTTGCATCGCAGAGCGTATCGACACCGCAGCCGACCAGTGGGCATATGTCGATCCTGCCAACCGTCAGCGGCAGATTGAACTTGAGGAGATATGCTCAGCCCATCTTAAGGCTGTAGGCGCCTACCTGGAAGGGGAACCGGCGCGTGTCGACCGCTCTAACACCGACGACGGAGAGTGGCCGGTCGAGGCATCGGTGGTGATACCGGTGCGCAACCGTGTTGCCACAGTAGGCGATGCGGTGCGCAGCGCATTGTCGCAGGAGACCGATTTTATCTACAATGTGATTGTTGTCGACAATCACAGCGACGACGGTACTACAGAGTTGCTCAGCGCTATTGCTGCCGAGGATTCCCGTCTGGTGCATGTCGTTCCTGCTGAGGATGGACTCGGTATAGGCGGATGCTGGAACACGGCTATTCTCCATCCCGCATGTGGACGCTATGCCGTGCAGCTCGACAGCGACGACATATATTCTTCATCCGACACCTTGCGACGCGTGGTCGAGACATTCCGCCGCGAGCGTTGCGCGATGGTGGTCGGAAGCTACACCCTTACCGATATCGACGGCAATACCATACCGCCCGGGCTTATTGACCATCGTGAATGGACCCGTCTCAACGGGCGCAACAATCTGTTGCGTGTCAACGGTATCGGCGCTCCGCGCGCATTTGTCACCTCGATTGCACGCGACATACTTTTCCCTAACTCAAGCTATGGCGAGGATTATGCCATGGCTCTGGCCATATCGCGCAAATGGCATGTGGGACGAATATTCGATTCCATATACATGTGTCGCCGCTGGAGCGGCAACTCCGATGCGTCGCTCTCGCCCGAGAGGCTGAGGGAATTCAACCATTATAAGGACTCGCTGCGCACGATGGAGATTGTCGCGCGCCGGGCTTTGAAGGACTGATGGATAAGCAATATATACTTGACTGGATTGCCGAGGGACTTGAACGATGGCCCGAGGCCGCCGAACGCCATCGGATGGTGGCTGCCTGCGAGCCGCGTGTGCTCGCCCGTTATGAGGGCTTTGAGTGGAAGGCCCTGCTTTTGCCGGCGCGAAAGGTAAGCACGCTTGCGCGGCTCGATGCCGGCAGTGTGGCTGCGCGGCCATGTTTTCTGTGTGCTGCCAACCGACCGCAGCAGCAGGCCGCCATGCAATGGCGTGGTTATGAGATTCTGGTGAATCCGTTCCCGGTATTTCCCAACCATCTTACAATCGCCGCCATAGACCACACGCCGCAACATATTCCGGGCCGTATAGCCGATATGGCCGCCCTTGCCGGCGAGCTGGAGGGTTTTACGGTAATATACAACGGTGCGCGCAGCGGTGCATCGGCCCCCGACCATTTCCATTTTCAGGCAGTGCCTTCGGGATATATCGACATGCTGCGGTTTGACCGCGGGCCGGTCTACAGCCGCAGATTTATAGGTTGCGACGCTGACAGTGTGGTAAGGGATGTGGAGCAATATCTCCTCTCGGCCGGTCTGTCGGCCGACGGAGCTGAGATGCCTGTGAATATCGCTATGGAACGCCTGGCCGACGGAAACCTTATGGTCAGGATTGTGCCTCGTCGGGCGCATCGCCCGTCATGCTATCCGAAGCCTGCGGTAAGCCCCGGAGCGATAGATATATTCGGCACGATTGTAACCGTCAGCAATGATGACTTCATGGCGCTTGACCGCGAGTGTCTTGAAAGCATCCTTGCCGAGGTAGCCTATCCTAATCCCGACCGCTGTATACGTGTCGGTATCATGAGCTCCCGCAATCTGAGATTTACGCTCAACGGACGTTATGAGCGTGTGGCCGACACTTTCTTTCCACTCGACGCCGACTCGTCGTTTACACTTGAGGATGTCCCGGTAGGGAGTCAGTTCCACTGGGAGCATACCGAGCGGCGCACGTATCCGGGCATTCTCGAGCTGCAACGTCGCTCCGACGGTATGGTCGAGGCTGTCAATGTAGTAGGTATGGAGCGTTACCTTGAAGGCGTAATCGGGGCCGAGATGAGTCCGTCGTCGCCCGATGAGCTTCTTAAGGCACATGCCGTGATTTCCCGCAGCTGGGCATATAAGCAGGTTGCATGCCGTGAGTCGCTTCACTATCCCGGGCCGTGTGATTGCGGAGCTACGGATTGCGGCGACGAACATATAAGATGGTACGACCACGACGACCATACCGACTTTGACGTGTGTGCCGACGACCACTGTCAGCGCTATCTCGGCATACCCGCCGAGGAGTATGGCGCAAGGTTGCATGATATAATCTCGGCCACTTGCGGCGAGGTGGTGCTTGATGGTGATGGGCGCCTGTGCGACACACGTTTCTCCAAATGTTGCGGAGGTGCATTCGAGGAGTTTGAATATTGCTGGGAGCCGGTGCATCATTCCTGCCTTGAAGTCGGGCGCGATACTGTTCCATCCCGTCCTGTGCCTGACCTTCGTGATGAGAGTGAGGCCGTGAAGTGGATTATGTCGACCCCCGAGGCCTTTTGTGCCTCGCCCGATGTCGCTGTGCTCCGCAGTGTACTTAACCGAAGCGATTTTGACACCACCCCCGATTTCTACCGGTGGACCGTTACATATACTCCATCCGAACTGTCGGCAATAGTGCGTGAGCGGTCGGGCATTGATTTCGGCACTATAACCGATATTCAGCCTATAGAGCGCGGACGGTCGGGACGTATCGTGCGTCTGCGTATCACCGGCACATTGCGTACGATGACCGTAGGAAAGGAACTCGAGATACGCCGCTGGCTCTCGCGCAGCCATCTCTACAGCTCGGCTTTCGTTGTGGAGCGTGGCGATGAGGGAGAGTTTATATTGCATGGCGCAGGCTGGGGGCATGGAGTAGGGTTATGCCAGATAGGCGCTGCCGTAATGGCTTCGGAAGGGTATGACTATCGTACGATTCTGCGCCACTATTTTAATAACGCGGACATCAACAAACTATGTCAGGAAGAAAAGGAGAGATAACGCCGTGGGCCTGGGTCAGTACGCTGTATTTTGCCGAGGCGATGCCTTATGTGGCGGTGATGACACTGTCGGTGCTCATGTATAAGGTGATGGGCATATCCAACAGCGAGATTGCATTTTACACATCATGGCTCTATCTCCCCTGGGTCATAAAGCCTCTGTGGAGTCCGTTTGTCGACCTCTTCCGTACAAAGCGCTGGTGGATTGTCACCACCGAGGCCTTGATTGCTGTCGGGCTTGCATGTGTGGCGTTTACGCTGCCGGGTGCATGGTTTTTCCGGTTGTCGCTTGCATTCTTCTGGCTTACGGCATTTGTGAGCGCTACCCACGATATTGCCGCCGACGGATTCTATATGCTTGCCCTTACCCCTCATCAGCAGGCCTTCTATGTTGGGATACGCAGTACATTCTACCGTATAGCCACGATTACCGCACAGGGTGGTCTTGTAGCCGTAGCCTGGGCAATCGGCGAGAGCGGAGTAAGCGTAGCCATGTCATGGGCGGTAGTCATGGGCATCATTTCCGCCTGTTTCTTTATATTTTCGGTGTACCATCACCATGTGCTCCCCCGTCCGGCAATCGACCGTCCTGCCGAGGGTATTACCGTGCGAAATGCCGGAAAAGAATTCTTACGCACATTTGCCACTTTCTTCAGAAAGCCGCAGGCATTGGCCGGCATTCTGTTCATGCTACTTTACCGTGTGCCGGAGGCGCAGCTCGTAAAGCTGATAAATCCGTTTCTTGTCGACGGTCGTGAGGCGGGTGGCCTTGGACTGAGCACCGGGGAGGTCGGTCTGGTATATGGCACGGTAGGTGTCATTGGCCTTACCGTCGGCGGAATTGTCGGTGGTATAGTCACGGCACGTGGAGGCCTTAAGAAATGGCTGTGGCCGATGGCATGGAGTATATCTCTTACGTGTGCCACATTCTGCTATCTGGCATGGGCGCAACCCACATCGCTTCTTACGATATGTGCCTGTGTAGGCATAGAGCAGCTTGGCTATGGATTCGGATTCAGTGCCTATATGCTTTATCTCATCTACTATAGCGACGGCGAACTGCGCACGGCGCATTACGCCATATGCACAGGCTTCATGGCGCTGGGCATGATGCTGCCCGGCATGGTAGCCGGATGGATACAGGAACAGCTCGGCTATCTCGGATTCTTCTGGTGGGTCATGATATGCTGCGTCGTGACGATTGCGGTTACAGCCCTCGTGAGGGTGCCTGCCGACTTCGGCAAAAAACATGTTTAAAAACATGTAATGCCCAAATAGAGCATTAAAAGGGCGTTTAGACCTCATTTTGCCGGTTGTTAAGTGGAATTTAATTGAAAATTAAGGGTGGATATATCCGGTAGTTAACCGGGTTGGCTTTATTTTGCAGTCGAAATCACAATAAGTCCCTGTTGCGTGGCCGGGATTATTGTGGTATCGACACAGTGTAACCAAAAAAATACTCGAAACGATAGATGACTGTGATACCGCTTCGCAGGCATCGGCAAAACAAAAAATATGAGAAGACAAATAGTAATTATCTTAGCTTTCCTGATTGGCTTGTCGGGCTATGCGCAGAAACAATATGACTCCTACAAAGGGTTGGTCATGGCAGGTTATCAGGGTTGGTTCAACACACCCGGCGATGGCGAGGGGCGTGGATGGTATCACTATAAGGGCAGCGACGGTTTCCGTCCCGGAAGCTGTTCGATTGATATCTGGCCCGAGACCTCGGAATACGAGAAACTCTATGATACGGAGTTTCGCTATGCCGACGGTTCGGTTGCGCGTACATTCTCGTCGCATGACGCTTCAACTGTCGACACCCACTTCCGGTGGATGAAAGAGTATGGACTCGACGGTGTGTTCATGCAGCGCTTTATCCCGGAAATCAAGAATCCTTCCGGAAAGAAGCATTTCACCAAACTGCTCAATGACGCAAGCGTCGCTGCCAACAAGTACGGACGCGCTTTCTGTGTCATGTACGACCTGTCGGGTATGAATGCCGGCGATGAGAAGATACTTCTCGGCGATATCCGCGAACTCACACCGATGCTCGGTCTTAAGGACCGCGCGGCCAATCCGTCGTATCTGTGGCACAACGGACGTCCGCTTGTAGTGGTATGGGGTGTGGGATTCAATGACCGCCGCCACTATGGTCTTAAAGAGGCCAATGCCATTGTCGACGGGCTGAAAAAGCAGGGCTTCAGTGTGATGCTGGGTGTGCCTACACATTGGCGCGAGCTTAAGTATGATACTGAGTCAGATCCCGGACTACATACCCTGATAAAGAAGTGCGACATTATCATGCCATGGTTCGTGGGCCGATATAATGAGAGCACTTACCCGTTCTATAAGAAACTTATCGGTGATGACATCAAATGGTGTAAAGCCGAGAAGATAGATTACGCTCCATTGTGTTTCCCGGGTTTCTCCTGGAAAAACATGAAGGGTGTGAAGAGTCTGCAGATTGACCGCAACAACGGCAACTTCTTCTGGAAGCAGCTCTCCGGCGCTATCGAGCAGGGTGCCGAGATGATTTATGTAGCCATGTTTGATGAAATCGACGAGGGTACCGCCGTATTCAAGTGTGCGAGGAATGTTCCTGTAGGCGATAGCCACTTTGTGGCTCTTGACGACGAGACCGAGCCCGACCATTATCTGTGGCTTATCGGGCAGGCCAGAAGCATGCTCAAGAAGGAGAAGCCGCTTTCCGCCTCGATGCCGGTGCGCAATCCCGCGGCCCAGCGACTGGTATATAACGGTGTTTTTGCTCCATACGAAGGACTTGTCAATCGCCTTGAGAAGCCCTACCGCAAGGAGATATGCCTCAACGGCTACTGGGATTTCCAGCCGGTAAATCTCCCTGCCGATTATCGTCAGGGCGCCGGAAAAGCTCCTGAGCTCCCGATGCCTTCCGCCGACGGATGGAGCGCTACAAAAATCAAGATACCCTCTCCCTGGAATGTCAACGACTTCTCCAACCGCAATCTCGAGGGCCCCGACCATCGCAATTACCCGTCGTATCCCCGCGAGTGGAACGACGTCAAGATGGCGTGGATGAAAAAAACATTTGAGGTGCCCGCCGACTGGAGCGGCAATGACATACGCCTTTGGTTTGAGGCAGTTGCCGGAGAGACGGTGGTGTATGTCAACGGCCGGAAAGTTGCGGGTAATTTCGACCTTTTCCTCCCTTTCTCCGCAGATATTACCGATGCCGTGAAGCCCGGTGAGAAAGCCGAGGTGCTGGTCGGCGTGCGCTCTCAGAAACTGTTTGAGGACAACAGCACAATCGGCCGACGGATTGTGCCCGGCGGCTCGATGTGGGGCTACGACATGAATGGTATCTGGCAGGATGTATATCTCCAGGCGGTGCCGCGCACACGTATCGAGGATGTATATGTGAAGCCTCTTGTTGGCCGTGGCCTGCTTGAAATCGAGGTTACACTTACCAACTCCGACACCAAAAAGCAGACTGTTGAGCTCGCCGGCGATGTAAGCGAGTGGATCAATCTGGCCGGTACCGATGTGAATTCGGCGCCTGTGCCTGCCTGGGAACTCGGTCGTCAGGCCATGGCTGTAAAGCCGGTTAAGGTAACTGTAGCCCCCGGCGATACCGCCCGGACTGTAATCACACTTCCGGTGGCCGATGGTGTACTGAAATACTGGACTCCGGAGACCCCCAATCTGTACGGTCTTGTACTTGCGGCCAAATCGGGCGGCAAGAAAATCGATACAAAATATGAGCGTTTCGGATGGCGTGAGTGGACACTCGAAGGCACCAGCCATCTGCTCAACGGCAAGGTATATCCATTGCGTGGCGACTCGTGGCACTTCATGGGTATTCCACAGATGACACGCCGCTATGCATATGCCTGGTACAAGGCTATCAAGGATATGAACGGCAATGCCGTGCGCCCGCATGCCATGGTGTATCCGCGCTTTTACCATGATATGGCCGACGAGATGGGTATATGCATACTCAACGAGACCGCCAACTGGGCAAGCGACGGAGGTCCGAAACTTGACTCTCCCCACTTCTGGGAGGCTTCTAAAGACCATCTGCGCCGCTTTGTGATGCGTGACCGCAACCATGCCAGTGTGTTTGGATGGAGTGTCAGCAACGAGAACAAGCCGGTGATACTATATGTGTACAACCGTCCTGACCTTCTCGAACCTCAGATGGTGGCATGGCGCGAATGGCGCGATATCGTGCGTCAGCTCGACCCCACTCGTCCCTGGATCAGTTCAGACGGCGAAGATGACGGCGACGGCATCCTGCCTGTTACAGTAGGACATTACGGTGATGTCGGCTCAATGCACAACTGGATTAATATAGGTAAGCCCTGGGGTATCGGTGAGCATTCGATGGCCTACTACGGAACTCCCGAACAGGTAGCCAAATATAATGGCGAGCGTGCATATGTCTCGGCCCTCGGACGCATGGAGGGGCTTGCCAACGAGTGCTACAATCTGATAAAGGACCAGCGCGACAACGGTGCAAGCTATTCGACCGTGTTCAATATGGCATGGTACGCACTGCAGCCCCTGCCGCTTGGCAAGAAAGATATCACTACACCTCCGTCGATTGATAATGACGGTATATTCTTCGGCACATACACAGAAGGGCTGCCCGGAGTACAGCCTGAGCGTGTAGGTCCCTACAGCACTACACTCAATCCCGGTTACGACCCGTCGCTTCCGCTCTACAGACCGTGGCCAATGTTTGAGGCGATGCGCGCCGCCAATGCTCCCGGCGGTCCGGCATGGAGCGAGTGGGCCGAAATCGACAAGAAGAAATATGAATCAAAAGGACGATGGGATGCCGCCACACCCTACCGTCAGGTAGTATTCGTGGGCAACGCCGACTCCCGTGCGCGCCAGCAGTTTGATGCCCAGGGGGTGATATTCTCCGACAAAGTTACCAATCCTGCCAATGCTCTGTATATTCTCGACGGGACATACTCTCTGTCGGCTGAGCTTGAAGAGACAATCAAAAATAATATGACACTTGGGGCTGACCTGCTCGTGTGGGGTATTAATCCGGCCAATGTGCAGCCTCATAATCCTTACAACGGACTACTGCCTCTGCCTGTGACGGTAAATACGCTCCGACGCTCTTCATTTATCCCGGCCGAGACCTCATGGATGCGTGGGCTCAATCCTTCTGATTTCTATTTCTGCGAGGTGCAGCAGGCCGATGCCGCACAGTATACTCTTACCGGTCCGCTTGTAGAGGAGAGCGAGGTCATTCTTGAGGCGTGCCTTACCGACTGGCGTACATGGAACAAGCGTGCCGAAAATCTGAAGACAGCCGCTTTGCTCCGTTCTGAGAATGAATGTACCACACCCCGTGCGGTGGTGGTAAGATACTCATCAGGTCCCAACAACATATATCTGAGCACACTCGGAGAGTTTACCAATACCGAGAAGGGATTCAAGACTCTTGGTGCCATTCTCGCCAATGCCGGTATCCCCTGTAAGGCTCTTGAACAGAATCCCGATGAAATCTTCTTCTTCCAGGACAATAAGCTCTTGTTCCCGCGTCAGGCTGCAAAGAAAATGGTGAAGGCCGACGGTCGAAAGACTCTGACTATTTACGTCTACAGTCCTCGTCCGCTTGACGACCTGCTTATCGAGCCGAATATGCCCAAACTTACTCTTCGCACCGGTACTCCTGACACAGAGCTTGTCATCAACGGCAAGCCTATAGAGATTGCCGGCAAGGATTACAACCGCGCCGACTTCCGTGAGCTGCCGCTACTGCAAGGGTGGAATCGTCTGGAGGTAAGCATGCCTGAGTCGACTCCCGACGACAAGCTGCAGGGACATTTCTTCTGCGACAACCGCGCCGACTATCTCCCTCAGGTACGCGCTTCGTACAGCAATCCTGAAGACAGATAATTTTTACCGGAGAAACAAGCTCTTAGATAAAATATCAAGTCAATATGTCAGTTAGTTCAATAAAAATGTTGTGTGTCAGCTCCATGGTCGTAGCTTCGCTATCGGCCACGGGGGCTGATGCCGCAATATATCGAAACGATTTTTCCAATCCCTCCGAGAAGCTGCTTACAGTGGGGCGTGGCTCTACCCATGTAGGGCGTGACGGTGTGTTGGTGTCGAAAGACAACTATGCATCTTTCGGAGCTCCCGACATGAAGGACTATTCTGTTAGTTTCCGAGCACGGGCTCCCAAAAGCCAGGACCAGGTACAGATATGGTGTGGCTTCCGCGCCGCCAACCGCTTTGACCGCTATATCCTCGGAATAAAGGGGGGCATACAGAATAATGTGATGCTCATGCGCATGGGCTACAAGGGTAATGACGAGCTGATGGGTGTGCGCCCTCTCTGTTTCAGTCCTGAACCCGGAGAGTGGATTGATGTGCGCATCGAAGTTGTAGGCAACCGTATGCGCGTGTTTCTAAATGGTGGGGAGCATCCCTATATGGATATTACCGACCCCAATGCATCAAAGTTTGCTCCGGAAGGCGGTGTGACCCTTGGCGGGAGCTGGATTCTCACCGAGTTTGATAATCTTGTCATCACACCTCTTGCTCCCGATGCGCTTAATGGAGTGTCTGATAAGGAATGGAGCAACCCTCTTACTCCGGCGCAGAAAGAGAGTATGCGGCGCAGTCAGCGCGCATCTTATGCCGGAAAGAAACTCGACAGCCTTGGCGCAGCGCGTACCGAGCTGAGTCTTGATGGCGACTGGTTGTTTATGCCCGGCTACAGCGATATTGCTGAAAAGGATGCCGTAAATCCCCAGAAGGATGATTCCGACTGGCATGTGATGAATGTGCCTGACTTCTGGAACCCGATACGCATATGGCTGCATGGCGAGACTATGGGTACTCCGCGAGGTCATATGCCGAAGGGTGTGTCAGACACCTATTACATGCAGGAAACGGCCCGGTGTGAGGGATATACTTTCGACTACCGCCGTACCCGCGATGCATGGTATCGCCAGTGGGTCGACCTTCCCGAAGGGGTCGAAGGCCGTAATATGCAGCTGACATTCGATGCCGTATCGCGCGCTACAGAAATATATATCAACGGCAAGAAGGTCAAGAGTCATCTGGGCATGTATGGTCAGATTGACGTTGACGCTACCGGCCTGCTGCATCCCGGACGCAATCTTATAGCCTTGAAGGTAATCGGCAAGACCGGCGACGGTAAATCGCCTTCAATCGACTTTTTCTATTCATCGGTGCGCGAGAGCGAGCAGGAGGATGGAAAGGTGGAGGCCGGAAAGGATGTCATTAAGGAAATACCCCACGGATTCTACGGCGATGAGCCCGCAGGCATATGGCAACCGGTGAAACTTACAATAACCGAGCCGGTAAGAGTCGACGATGTATATATACGTCCTACCCTCAGCGGCGCCACGTTTGAACTTACTGTCAGCAACAGTTCCGACCGACGTCAGACCGTAGTCCCCTCTACCCGTATTACCGACTGTGCTACCGGCAGCGAGCTGTATAGCGGGGATATTGAGAAGATTACCCTTGCACCGGGAGAGAAACGCACACTGACCTACAGTGTCGACGGGCTTAAGCCGCGTCTGTGGTCGCCGCAGCACCCCGACCTGTATGATTTCACATTCTCTCTGTCCGACAAGAAGGGGCGCAAGCTCGACAGCTTTACCGAGACTTCCGGCTTCCGTACATTTGAGGTGCGCGACGGACTGTTTTATCTCAACGGACATAAGTACTGGCTGCGCGGCGGCAATCATATACCGTTTGCTCTGGCTCCCAACGACAAGCGCCTGGCCGACACATTCATGCAGCACATGAAGAGGGGAAATATAGATGTGACACGCACTCACACCACTCCATGGAACGAATTGTGGCTCGATGCCGCCGACCGCAACGGCATAGGCATCAGCTTCGAGGGTACATGGCCATGGCTATTCATACACTCTACTCCGCTCCCTGACCCGCAGGTGCTCGCCATGTGGCGCGAGGAGTTTCTTGGCCTGCTGAAGAAATACCGCAATCATCCGTCGCTGCTGTTCTGGACAGTCAACAACGAGATGAAATTCTATGACAATGACGACAATCTCGAGCGCGCTAAAGAGAAGTACCGCTATATCTCCGATGTTGTAGGCGATATGCGCAAGGTCGACCCGACGCGTCCGGTATGTTTTGATTCCAACTACCAGGCCAAGGGGAAGGAGCAGAAGTATGGCAAGGCATTCATGGACTCTATCGACGACGGTGATATCGACGACATGCATGCATACTACAACTGGTATGACTACTCGTTGTTCCGCTTCTTCAACGGAGAGTTTCAGGAGCGGTTCAAGATGCCCGGCCGTCCGCTTATAAGTCAGGAGATGTCGACAGGATATCCCAACAATGAGACCGGCCATCCTACCCATTCATATCAGATCATACACCAGAATCCCGAGTCGCTCGTGGGCTATGACTGCTATGACTTCGCCGATCCGGCATGTTTCCTGTGGGCTCAGTCGTTTATCACCGGCGAGCTCGCCGAGGCATTGCGACGCAGCAACGACCAGGCCTCCGGCATTATGCATTTCGCTCTGCTCACATGGTTTCGTCAGGTGTACGATGCCGACCGTATCGAGCCGTGGCCCACATATTATGCTCTGGCCAGAGCTTTGCAGCCGGTACTTGTAAGTGCCGAGTTATGGGGGCGTCATCAGTATGCGGGCGAGCCTCTCGCCACACGCATATGTGTGGTAAACGATATGGAGGAGGGGCGTACCCTCAGGCCCACACTACTGCGCTGGGAACTACGCGACGAGCGCGGCAGGGTGCTTGACCATGGCGACAGGATGCTCGACAGCGTGGCCCACTACGGTCGCCTGTGGATTGACCCGAAGATTGTCATACCGGAGAATCTGCCCGAGGAGAAGGTCAAGGCCAAGCTCTATCTGAAACTCACTGAGGACGGAATACCTGTTTCGGCCAATGAGTACGAACTGCTCCTTACCACCCGCGACTGGGCCAAAGGCAATGCGTCGGGCGACAGCATGGACCGATTGGCCATACTCAAGGGCGACGGTTCCGACAAGACTGCTGCCACACTCTCGGCACTCAGTATCGAATGTGGAAGATACGGTTCTGTGACCCAGATGCTCGGAGCCAAACCGAAGGTGGCCATCATTAGCGACACTCATGTGCTGAATGACTACGATGCAAAGGCACTTCGCACATATGAGGAGAATGGAGGCCGCATACTTTTCTTGAACAGCAATGAGGCCGCCAAGGCAGTATTCCCCGAGCATATACTCAGCTGGGAGGTTCCCACCGAAGGCGACATTACCTTCATGGAGCGTAACGACAGTCGTGTGTTTGACGGGATAGAGCCTCTTGAGCTTCGCTATTTCAACAATAATCTCCGCGAGATGCCTACGGCATGCAATACTACCCTGCAGGTAAAGCGCGGAGAGGAAGTTACCGAGCTTGCCGGACAGATTAAGATACATGCTTATATTGACGGAGGCGGCTCTCAGGCCAGGCTCGACCGCATAAACTCTCTGCGCGGATTTACAATTGTAGGCATAAATGAAGGGAAGGGCTCGGCCATCGTGTCGACAATGGCTACGCAGAAAGCTGACACTGACCCGATTGCCGCAAGGCTGCTCCGCAACATGGTGGAGACTCTCGCGTCAGGAGCTCCGCTGACGCCATCGATATGATTAATGGCTTTAAGTAATATAGAAAACTCATCATCAGCAATGAAATATAACCATAAACTTATCGGAATCTGTGCCGGATGCCTTTCCTTACTGGCTGCTACGGCCATATTCCATGCATGTATCAATGCCTATGCGGCCGACAAGATGGAGCCGGTCGATTATGTAAATCCGTATATCGGAAACATAAGTCATCTGCTCGTGCCTACTTTCCCTACCGTGCAGCTGCCCAACAGCATGCTGCGTGTGTATCCCGAGCGCAATGATTATACGAGCCGGCTGCTCAACGGGCTCCCTGTGATAGTGACAAACCATCGGGAGCGCTCGGCCTTCAGAATCAATCCCGGTCATGACGGAGCCATGTCGGCTGTGAAGCAGTACAGCTATGACAACGAGCATCTCACCCCATATGAATTTTCGGTTGATATAGCCACACCCGAAGGAGAGGACCCGATGCATGTGCGTTATGCGGTAAGCAACCAGTCGGCTATCTATGACATAGACTTCGAGAGCAGCGAACCCGGCAAGCCTGCGTATATCGCTATAAGCACCGGCAGCGGCAAGATAAATGTCGACGGCAACCATATCAGCGGGTGGCAGCAGCTCCCCAACGATACGCGTGTATACGTATATATAGATGTTGACAAAGCACCGACGGCCGCCGGTATTCTTGAGGACGGGTCGGTGAATACAAGTCTTGGCAGCAAGGAGGGTGATAACGCATGTGCCGTATGGCAGTTTGCCGACGGTACGAAAGATGTGGTGCTGCGCTACGGAGTGTCGTTCATCTCTGAGGAGCAGGCCGCACGCAATCTGGCCAGAGAGATAAAGGATTTCAATCTTGAGGCTGTTGCCGCCAACGGGCGCAAGGTATGGAACGATGCGCTCGGACGTATAGAGGTGAAAGGAGGTAGCGATGACCAAAAGACGGTGCTTTACTCGTCGTACTACCGCACCTTTGAGCGTCCCATATGCATGAGTGAGGACGGACGCTATTTCAGCGCTTTCGACGGTCAGGTGCATGATGACGAAGGGACGCCGTTCTATACCGACGACTGGATATGGGATACCTATCGCGCGGCCCATCCGCTGCGAATACTGCTTGACAGCGACCGGGAGGAGGCTATCCTGGCTTCTTTCCTCCGTATGGCCGACCAGATGGGCACCGGCTGGATGCCGACATTCCCTGAGGTAAACGGCGACTCACGCCGCATGAATTCCAATCATGGCGTGGCTTCGGTGGCTGATGCCGTGGCCAAGGGTATAAGAATCGATACTCTCCGTGCCTATGACGCGTGTCGCAGGGGTATCGAGGAGAAGACACTTGCGCCATGGAGCGGAAAGCCGGCAGGCTGGATCGACGAGTTCTACGCTCGCAACGGATACATCCCCGCACTGCGCCCCGGAGAGAAGGAGACCGACCCTAATGTCCACAGCTGGGAGAAACGTCAGCCTGTGGCAGTGACACTCGGCACAAGCTATGACCAGTGGTGTCTGGCGCGCATAGCACAGGCTCTCGGCAAGACCGATGAGGCTGCCCGCTATGACAGCTGTGCGCTCAATTACCGTAATATTTATAATCCGGCTACGGCATTTTTCCATCCCAAGGACAAGGATGGAAAGTTTATTGAACCATTTGACTATAAGTGGGACGGCGGACCCGGCGCCCGTGAGTTTTATGGCGAGAACAACGGATGGGTCTACCGCTGGGATGTACCCCACAATGTGGCCGATCTCATAGAGCTGATGGGCGGCAGGGAAAACTTCGTGGAGAATCTCGACCAGACTTTCCGTGAGCCTCTGGGCCGAGGGAAATATGAGTTTTATTCCAAACTTCCCGACCATACCGGCAATGTCGGCCAGTTCTCCATGGCCAACGAGCCTTCGCTGCATATTCCGTATCTTTACAACTATGCAGGCATGCCTTGGAAGACACAGAAGGCCATACGCGACCTGCTCAAGATGTGGTTCCGCAATGATCTCATGGGCATTCCCGGAGATGAGGACGGAGGCGGAATGACTTCGTTTGTAGTGTTCAGCTCGCTCGGTTTCTATCCCGTGACTCCCGGTCTGCCATTGTATAATATCGGTTCGCCGCAGTTTGAGCATGCTTCGGTAAAGCTCAGCAACGGCAATACATTCGAGATTGTGGCCGGAGGAGCAAGCGACACGAACAAATATATACAGTCGGCGCGTCTCAACGGAAAGCCTTGGGATAAATCGTGGATCAGCCACGAGGATGTAATGAATGGCGGAAAACTGGAGCTCGATATGGGGCCGCGGCCCAACAAGGCGTGGGCCAGCGGGCCCGAGTCGGTGCCTCCTGTGCTGATGTAAGCAGTTTTCCCGGCGATATAATATAAGGCCATGCGTTCCCGAGCGGGATGCATGGCCTTTGATATGTCTTAGAGCTTGTTTAATAATAAATGTTACCGTCAGGGCGGTCAATCGTCGAGCAGATTTTCGCTTGTGATGAGGGA
>NZ_JAIDKI010000192.1 GCF_029051885.1 Muribaculum sp. | reverse complement strand
TCCCTCATCACAAGCGAAAATCTGCTCGACGATTGACCGCCCTGACGGTAACATTTATTATTAAACAAGCTCTTAGAACAGTTACTTAAAGCAAATATTGCATACATGAAACGAACGATTATTACAATGTGGATGGCCGGAGCCGCGCTCCTGCTGTCGGCGCAGGATGCGCCTTTGATGCCTTATCAGAATCCTTCACTTTCGTTTGAAGAACGTGCCGACGACCTGCTCTCGCGCCTTACTCTTGAGGAGAAAGCGTCGTTGATGAGAGACTCGTCGCCGGCGATTCCCAGGCTCGGTATTCCCGAATGGCACTGGTGGAGCGAGGCTCTCCACGGGGTGGGCCGCAATGGCACCGCCACCGTCTTTCCCATAACCATGCAGATGGCTTCTACATTCGACGATGCCCTTGTGGAGCGTATTTTTACCGCCGTCAGCGATGAGGGGCGCGCCAAGAATATGGTTGCCAAGCGTTCCGGCACACTCGACAACAACCGCTGTCTGTCGTTCTGGACTCCGAATATCAACATTTTCCGCGATCCTCGCTGGGGACGCGGGCAGGAGACATATGGCGAGGACCCATATCTGACAGGTCGTATGGGAGTCGCTGTCGTGAAGGGACTTCAGGGGCCCGACTCGACCCGATACCGCAAGGCATATGCCTGTGCGAAACATTTCGCCGTACACAGCGGGCCTGAATGGAACCGCCATACATTCAACGTCAACAATATCAGCGAGCGTGATCTCCGGGAGACATATCTGCCGGCTTTCCGCGAACTTGTGCAGGAGGCCGATGTGCGCGAGGTGATGTGTGCCTACCAGCGCTATAACGACCGTCCGTGCTGTGGCAGTAATGAACTAATCAGGCATATACTGCGCGAGGAGTGGGGCTACCGTTGGCTCGTGGTAAGCGACTGCGGTGCCATCAGCGACTTTCTCCCGGGCAAGCACGGTACGAGCGCCGACCCACAGGCTGCCGCCGCCGATGCCGTAATTACGGGTACCGACCTGGAGTGTGGAGTGGAGTACCGTCACATCCCGGCTGCCGTTGAGCGTGGCGATCTGTCGGAGGCCGATGTCGACCGCAGCCTGCGTCGTCTGCTTATCGGGCGTATGGAACTTGGCGATTTCGATCCCGATTCAATTGTGCCCTGGACCTCAATTCCTCCTACTGTCGTGGCGTCGTTCCCCCACAGAATGCTCGCTCTTGAAGCCGCACGCAAAGGCACTGTGCTGCTTCAGAACAATGGTATACTTCCGTTGGCCAAAGGGACTAAAATCGCGCTTATCGGACCTTCGGCCGCCGACTCCGTGGCCATGTGGGGCAACTACAACGGATTTCCGGTACATACGGTGACCCTGTCGGAGGCGCTTGCCAACCGTCTTGGAGCTGATTTCTATTACGCACGTGGAGTCGATTACGTGAAGCCTCTCGAAGGAACGTCGGGCGATATCGAAATGGAGCGTGTGATGGCTGCCGACGTGGTGATATTCAGCGGAGGTATAACGCCCGCTCTTGAGGGTGAAGAGATGCCTGTCGACCTCCCCGGCTTCTATCGTGGCGACCGTCAGACTATCGAACTGCCCGATGTGCAGCGTCGGTTGATACGCCGTCTTCACGATATGGGCAAGAAGGTGGTGATGGTAAATAATTCCGGTTCGGCGGTGGCGCTTGCTCCGGAGAGCGAGATATGCGACGCCATCATCCAGGGATGGTATGGCGGTGAACTTGGCGGCGAGGCTGTGGCCGAAATCATATTCGGCGAGGTGAATCCCTCGGGCAAGCTCCCTGTCACCTTCTACCGTTCGGATGCCGACCTGCCCGATTTTGAGGACTACAATATGCGCGGGCGTACCTATCGATACTTCCAGGGCGACGCGCTCTATCCATTCGGGCATGGCCTCAGCTACACTACATTTACCATAGGTAAGCCCTCCTACAAGGATGGTAAAGTCGCTGTCGAGGTTGCCAATACGGGCAATCGTGCCGGCGATGAGGTGGTGCAGATATACATTAAGCGCATCGACGATATCGCCGGACCGCAGAAGTCGCTCCGCGCTTTCCACCGTGTAAGTCTGCTCCCCGGAGAGAAGAAGCGCATAGTCATCGACATGCCGCGCGAAAGTTTCACGGGCTGGGATGAGGATTCCCGTTCGATGCGAGTAGTCCCCGGCTCCTACTTGCTGATGGCCGGTTCGTCAAGCGCCGACCTCAAATCGACTACTGTAAAAATCAAATAGTATTTTCTTTTGCGGGGCTATCGGTTCGGGCCACAGCGATGGTTGTGGCCGGATCGGTGCCCGGAAGGAAAATCAGGCGAAACCGGCTACCGTCGGCTGTCGACGCAACTACGCTCTGAGTGCCGTTGATTACAATCTCCGCTTCGGGCAATATGATTCCGTCGGCCAATGGGAGGCCGGGCTTGCCTGCTGCTTTGTATACGGCCTCTTTGATAGTCCAGGCGCGCAGTAGGAGCTCGTCGGTGGCGGTCCATCCCGGCAGTTCGTCTGCCGATAGCACTCTGGAGGCCACATTGCGGAGGGCTTTGCGGAAATGCTCGCAATCTATTCCAATTGCCGTGCCCTCAGGCGCTACGGCAAGCATGGCCGTGTCGCGGCAGTGGGATATCGACACGCTATGCAGTATTTCGCCATTGTTGCCGGTAAGTATGTATGGTGCCCCCGACTGCTTGTGCAGCAACCGGGACTGTGGGCCGAATGCTGCGGCTACAAGCGAGGCCACGGCTGTATGCTCGGCGTCGCGTCGGTTGGCCCTGTCGGAAGTGTCGGCGATGGCCGTGTGCCATACGGTAATGTCCGCGCCGGCGTAGATTAGCTCTATGTCGCTTGGCGTGGTCATCCGGCTGTCAGATTCTTTGCCATATGGATGAGGTCGCGCTCCACGCCGTCTATTATTGGCATATAGTATTCCGGGTCGTTGTCGGGGAGTGCGGGTGGCATTTCGAGTGCTCCTGAGATGAGCAGTGAGGCGCTGTCGGTAGCGATTATCTGGAGCGGAGTGACCATAGCCCCGGGAGTGGCCACGATTTCCGATGAAAGCCCATGCGGAGCGGTAAGTTCTGTCACAGTGCTGCGCAGTCCTCCGGCATTGAGGGCCATGCGCTCCCTGCGGTTGGCGATGGCCGTGAGCAGAGAGTCGCCGCTAAGCCGGCTCAGAGTAAGGCGAAGGGTGGCGCCGTAGCGAGGATAGCGCACGTCAATCCAGGTAGCGGCATCGCCATGTAAGGCAATGTCGACTATAGTGGAGTCGTTGACCATGAGTTTCACGGGCAGAGTGGGCGACGCCTGACGGTATACGGAGTCGTAAAGCTCGATGCGCGGATACGCAGTGCGGCGCGGCACGGCTGTCGAGTTGTCGGTACGACCGGTGCAATCGCCGGTAAGCAGTATGAACAATGCAGCCACGGCAAATGTGGGCAGCATGATTAAAAAACGCTTAATCATTGTGGCTTACAGTGAGGCGGGTGTGGTCTGGTCGGGATTTTCCTGCGGCATTACCTTCACGCGCACCGACGATATGCGGTGGCGTTCGATTGAGATGACAAGGAAGCGGCAGCGGCGGTATACTATCGACTCTTTCTGACGCGGAAAGTCGCCCTTTATGGCGAGCAGCATTCCGGCCAGGGTGTCGCAGTCCTCGGTCACTTCCTCATAGTCCTCCTCGTTGAGGTCTGTCACGCGGAAGAAGTCGGTAAGCAGAGTCTTGCCCTCGAATATGTATGTGTCGTCGGGCAAGCGCTTGTAGGTGGTCTCATCCTCGTCGTATTCGTCGTTGATGTCGCCTACAATCTCTTCAAGCACATCTTCCAGTGTCACCAGGCCCTGTGTGCCTCCGTATTCGTCGATAACGATGGCCATGTGTATGCGGCGTCGTCGGAAGTCCTCGAGGAGGTCGTCGATCATGCGCGATTCCGGCACGAAATATGTCTCGCGGATAAGTTTCTGCCACTGGAAATCGTCGGGTGTGTCCTTTCCGATATAGGGGAGCAGGTCGCGACTGTAGAGCACACCGCGGATATTGTCGTCGGTATCCTCCACTACCGGCAGGCGCGAGAATCCGCTTTGCAGCACCACATCCATCACTTGGCTGAACGAGAATCCATAGTCGATTGTGGTCATGTCGACACGCGGAGTCATAATCTGCGAGGCTGTGGTGTCGCCAAACTCGAGTATACCCTCGAGCATCTCCTTTTCGTCGGCGCCTTTTACTTCGGTTATCTCGAGCGCCTGCGACAGGTCGTCGACCGATATGTCGTCGACTTTTTTTGTAATGACACGGTTGACTATCGAGCCGCTTTTCACCAGCATTGACGATATGGGGAAGAATATCCTTATGGCGGTTCCGATACCTCCCGATGCCATTTTGGCCCATCCTACGGTGTAGGTGTTGGCATAAAGTTTCGGCAGAATCTCGCCGAACAGGAGGATGAGGAATGTAAGTATGACCGACTGGAATATGAAGTCGAGCAAACCGCTCTCGAAGTAGAAAATCTGGCTGAATGCGAAATTGCAGAGAATTACGATGGTTACATTTACCAGATTGTTGGCTATGAGTATTGTGGCGAGCAACCTCTGCGGCTGTTGCAGGAAGCCTTCGATGGTGGCGCCTTTAGGCGATTCGTCAAGTTCCTCGCGTTGCGATGGAGTCAGCGAGAAGTAGGCGATTTCACTTCCTGATACAAAACCGGATATGAGCAGGGCTATTGCGGCGCATACCAGCGCTATTATGCTTCCTGCTGTCGGGGTGTTTACTGTGATAAGCTGGGCGGCCATTATAAGCCCTGTGAGGGGCGAGGCCACCGGTAACGGATCGATATCCAAGACGGTGGGGTGTTAGTTAGACATATATCGCAGGCTTTGGCTCCCGGCGTGGACGCCGGCCCGGATGTGAGGCACAAAGTTAATTAAACTTTTGCATTCCACCCAATCCTCACTCTTCTTTTTATCTCCTTTGCAGCAATCGGTTCCCCATGAAAAAATACCCCTGCCTCAGGGTCTGTTCCGAGGCAGGGGTCAGGTGGTATGGACGGGTATCGTGGGGATACCTGTCTTATCGGTTATGTTCGGTATCGATGGATTACTTCACGAGTACCTTTACGGCGGTGTTGCCCTGGCGCTTGATGTAGAGGCCTGAGGTGGGGTTGTCGACACGCACGCCGTTGAGGTTGTAGTATACGGCCTCGGTGTTGTCGGCGGCTTCAATTGATTCGATGCCGCTTGTGTTGCCGACAGGCTGGTAGTTGGTGAATTCTTTCCATTCAGATGCAGCCTTGTAATCGTTGATGCTGTTGGCGGGCACGTAGACGGGGATATCGGTGGGTACGCCGTCAAATGCCATCGATGCTGCTGTCGGGGGAACGGTAGCTGTCGAGCGGATTTCGGTCAAGCCGTTGCAAGAGTCAAATGCCATCATGCCGATTTCGGTCAATGTAGAGGGGAGGCTTACCGACTTGAGGGCCGAGCATCCGGAGAATACCATCATGCCGATAGTCTCAACGCCTTCGGGAAGATTGATTGACTCAAGGGCCTTGCAGCCGTAGAAAGTGCTGCTTCTGAAGTTGGCAACGCCGCCTTTCAGAGTCACTTTGGTCAGGCCGGAGCATCCGAAGAACGAAGAGCCCATCTTAGATACATTGGCGGGAATCTCAATTTCGGTGAGGTTGGTGCAGTTGGAGAATGCCTGGTCGCCAATTTCTAAAAGTGACGAGGGGAGGGTGGCAGAAGTAAGGCCCTTGAATCCATAGAATGAGCGGCCGATTGTAGTGACACCTTCGGGTATTTCGAGAGTTGTGGTCTCCTTGCCGTTGAAGTATACTTTACCCCATTTCGAGGTCGATGTCGGGAATGCGTTGTAGATGGGGTTGGCATTGCCGTTGGCGAGCTCTACGGCACACCATGCAGCCAGGTCGGCGATATACACAGTCTTGATGCCGCTCATGTTGCGGAATGCGTCGGTTCCGATTGTGGTGATTGATGAGGGGATAGAGATTGATGTCACCACCTTATTGTTTATGAAGGCTTTCTCTGCCACGGAGGTCACTGCATAATTCTTGTCGCCTACGGTGATTGAAGCGGGGATGTCGAGAGTGGTTACGGTAGCGATACATCCGGTGACGGTAGCTGTGTTGTTTTCGCGGTCAAGCAGGTAGTTGATGCCGCTGATGCTCGGGGTGTCGGTCTCCTGGTTGTCATCGCCTTCGCCGGTGGCTTCACCTGTGAATACGTTGAAGTCAACGTCAATCTTGATGTCGGAGAAAGCATATCCCGACAGGTTCATGCCGTTGACATAGCAGTAAAGCAGATCGTCGGCCTTGAGCAGCGAGGTTGTCTCGGAAGTGACTACCGACATTGTGAGGTCGTCGGCCATTCCTACAGGATTTTTTCCGTAGAGTGAGTAGACTCTATTGTAGTAATAATAACAGTCGACAGTAGTGCCTGCTGTGATAGTTGCGCTGTTGGCAGCTGAGTTGAGCGATACGGGCACTTCATAATATGCTCCATAGAGGATTCCGCTAAGGCCTACTATTTTCAGAGATGTTTCTGTAGGTTTGGAAATCAGGAGCGGATTTTCGAAGGTGGCAGACCCTCCGTCGCTGGTTGAAAGGGAATATGTGATATTGGCGTTTGCTTTGGTTGCCTCTATTTTGCTCATGATAACTAAACCTCCGGCGTCGACTTTGCCATAAACACCGTTGTCAAATGTGACTTTGTCGCCCGATACAGTGCCGGTGATGTCCTGTGATGAATACTGGGAGGCGTCGGGGGTGAGTGCATATAGGGTGATGTCGCCATATGTGGAGTGTGTGCCTATCACTACACCTGTGGGGATGGAAATTTTTCCGGTTGAGGCGTCATATGTGGCGTTGACAGAATAGCCTTCTGCGAAGTCGTTGAGTACGATGCCTCCGTCGGTACCTTCGGAAACGGTAAAGAAACCGTTGTAATTATCTTCCGTATCATTGTAGGTAGTTACGAAACGCATGCCAACGATTGACTCGGGAGCGGTTGTAGATGCGTCGTCGGCTGCACGCGACACTTTGCGCACGCTTTCGGTATACTCTATTTTGTTCGATTTAAGTTCGTGATGACGCTGGGGCAGGGGAAGTGTTGTCACTGTCTGAGGAGCTGCCATCGAGCATACTGTACATAGTGCAGCAAGCGATAATGAGTAGAATCTTTTCATAAGGTTAAATAAAAAATGTGAATATTGTGCTGTAACAAGCGCACAAAAGTATTTATTTTATTTTTAAATCACAATAAATGTGAATAAATTTTAACATTACAGATTGATATGATGATGGCTCATAATCGGGATGTATGCTTGTGGTGCTATGCCGTTTCTTATGGATGATTCTCCGATTTGTCTGAATTATTGGGCGGAATGTATGGATATCCTGTAGCAGTTGGATTGTAAGCTGAGAGAATGTCAGTGGTGGGTAAACCGTATGTAGGCGCGGTCGTCGAAGGATAGGTTGCCGGGGCTTATCCCTTTGGTCGAAAGATTTTCGTACATGCACATCGGGTCGGCTTCGAGCAGGCTCCGCAGGTGCGACTCGCTCTGTGTGAGTGTCGGGAGCACCTCGGGGTATCCGTCGGAGGCGAGTATGACTTCAGTGCCGGCAGGTACTGTGAATACCTTTACCCCGGCGGGGTCTATCGTGGTGCCGTCGAATACGGGAAATGAGTATCGCAACTGCGCGAAGTTGTTGTTCTGTAATAGCGCCTGCCTTTCAAGGAATGGCTTGATGAACGCGCGTCCGGGGTCGGACTGCATGAGTTGGTCGCGGGTCATCCCGGAGGCAAGTGCGGCCTCGTTCATGGCGGCGCGAGCCTGCGCCATTATCCGGTCTATCTCTTTTTCGTTGCGTGAATATATGTCGGCGTATCTTAGCCGGCAGTCGCCTATCTGCCAGATTTCCCTTCGGACTATGCTGTAAATGACGCCATTGGCGACAAATCTTTTGTTGGGAGAGGCTTCGATTTCCCGCTCAAGGCCGTTGGTGCGGTAGAATCCGGAGATTGCCGATGTGATATGCTCCATCGCTTCAGGCATTGTGGCCTCTGCGGGGAGTGTGGCTATGGCTTCACTGACGATTTCCATGGCCAGGCGTCCTGATTTCCGGCCATTGAGGCTGAAGTCGCTTTTGGAGGTGGCTCCGTCTATTATGGCTATGTAGCCGGGTGTTACTACTATTCCGTCCTCGTTGGTCTCTGGACTTTTCTTCCCTTTGAGGTAGCTTTCGGCGATGGTGACTCCTTGGGGGGCAACGGTCGGTGCGGTCCATTCGCTCTGCCCGTCGGGCATTGGAGATGAGGCGGAGGCAGCGGGTATTGTGTCGGTCGGCATGGCGTTGAGTTTGCGTTTCTTAAGATAGTCGAGCAGCAGTTGTAGGCGGTCGGTCTGTATTATGTCAGCTTTCAGGGAGTCGATGAGAAATCCGTAGGCTGCGTTGCAGTCTTTCAAGGCGGCTTCGTCATCGTGGCCTCCGCATTGGGTGTCCCATAGAGTATTGTACCATATGCGGCTCTTTCCGGCGAGTCTCTTTGTGCCTTCCATGGCTTTGGGGAGTGTGGCAGAGGTGGCGTATTTGAGTTCATGTGCCGGGGCGCCGAGCACTTCGATGGCTTCGTCGAGTGATTGCATTGCGTCGGGTTTCTCAAAGTTTATCTTTGGCATATAGATTACCTCTTTATAGCCTTCTCCGAAGTCCGACAGTATTTCGTGGGCGGGACGTCCGCTTTTCATTATCACCTGGCGTGCTGTGCCGGTATTGCGCAGTATGGGAAGCACCAGGTTGAAATATGTATCGGCCTTGTCGAGATTGACGAGAATCTTCCCCTTGGCGGCAATCATGGCTTCTTCGAGGGTGGGCACTTTGTGGATGGTCTTAATGCCGCATCCGTTTTTGAGGTGTAGTAGGCGTATGGAGTCGGCTGTCCAGTCGGCCACGTATCCTTTGCCGGTGGTGGTACGGTCGAGTGTGGCGTCATGCATCACGATAAGCACACTGTCTTTAGTCATGCGCAGGTCGAGTTCTACAATGTCGGCTCCGGCTTCTATGCAATGCTCGATTGCGGCGATGGAATTTTCAGGAGCATATCTCCAGTCGCCACGGTGGGCGGCTACCATTACGCTGCCGTCGGCCGGAGAGTGGAGTCGGTGTATCAGGCTGTCTACTCTGTCGGCAGCATGGCTGCCTATAGACAGGATGCAGAGCACGAATGATGTAATGATTGATTTCATGACTGATGGTGTTATCCGCTTTTCCGGTAATACAACCGATGTGGCTGTTTTCGCCAATGGGCGGTAGGGTATAGACGAAAAAAATCAATGATAGGATAGGGACGTAAACAAAAAAAGAACTCTTTGTAATCAATCCCGAAGGACTGAATTGCAAAGAGTTCTCCTCTCTCCTCAGCGGTGCGTACGGGACTCGAACCCGTGACCCCATGCGTGACAGGCATGTATTCTAACCTACTGAACTAACGCACCAAGAAGTATTTTTTTTGTTTTTAGCTTAGCGGCCTCTGCCGTTTTGCGTTGCAAAGTTAAGACGCTTTTTTTGATTTGCCAAATCTTTTTGAAGAAAAATTGCAGAAAAATGTGTTTTTGACTTTTGTTAACACTTTTACAAATGCCCGAAATGGCACTTATTCGCCTAAAAGTCTTATATTTGCGTCGTAAAAACAAGGCACGCGTGCCTATGAGAAAAAATCAAGATAGTTTGTCAACTTTTTTTGTCTATGAGAAGAATCGTCAGATTTTTTTATTTGGTATCCGTAATTTTTTTTGGATACACTTCGGCTGTAGCCGTGACTCCTGATGTGGAATTCGGCACTGTATCCGCAGTACTGCCCGATGGCCGTACTATAGTAGTGAGGGCTTACAGCCCCGATATAATACGAGTGGAAAATTTTGGTGCCGGCCAATCGCCTTCCCGCAGTCAGGCGGGGCAGCTTGGTGTGGCGCCTTTCGACGGCGCTGTCGAGCGTAGCGGCGACAATGCCGTAATACGGACGACATCGGGCCTCTCGGCTACGATAGACCTTAAGAGCGGTGCCGTGGCTTTTGACGTCGCGGCTACGCCGGATTCAAGGCGGCTGCTTTACGACAGCGGCGTGAGGAGCAATGATGGCCAAAGTGTAAGCCTTTGCCTCATGCCCCAGGGTGAAGGCACATTCTATGGCGCCGGAGAGCGTGGCCACAGCCTTAAGCTGAACGGAGATACACTGGTGATGTACAACAGGCAGAATTACGGCTACGAGGGGCACGACCCGCGCCTGAGCCAGATGAATATAACCGTGCCGATGTTTGTCAGCACCGAGGGCTACGGTGTGCTGTTTGACGATTACGCTCCGGCCACAATGGAGATGTCGGATACGATTGTCTATACTTCGGAGCAGGAGAGCCCCGTATCATATTATTTTATATACGGTGGTGGCACGGTGGCCGGGGTGACGGAGGAGTATACCCGTCTGACCGGTCGTCAGGACCTGCCGCCGTTCTGGGCGCTCGGGTATATCACTTCGAAATATGGCTACAAGTCGCAGCAGGAGACCATCGGAGTAATCGATACGCTGAAGCGAGAGGGATTTCCTGTCGACGGTGTGGTGCTTGATCTCTACTGGTTTGGAAAGGAGACCGACATGGGCAGGCTCGCCTGGGACACTGTCAGCTGGCCCGACCATCGCGGTATGCTTGCCGGGCTGAAGGCGCGCGGAGTGAATACAGTGCTTATATCGGAGCCTTATATCAACAAGAAAGGTGCAATCGACAATTACAATATGCTTGCCGAAGGCGGGATGCTGACCCGCGACAAGGATGGCAATATCCACGACGTGACGACATGGGTAGGCGATGCGGGTATGCTGGATGTAGCAAACCCCGCTACGCGCCGTTGGCTCCGCGAGCGCTACCGGGCGCTTACCGAGGAGGGTGTAGGCGGCTGGTGGGGGGATCTCGGCGAGCCTGAGGTGCACCCCGAGACCATCGTCCACGCCAACGGGATGACCGCACGCCAATACCATAATGTGTATGGAAACGAATGGAGCAGAATCATATATGATATGTATCGCGATGAGTATCCCGGACGCAGGCTTATGACAATGATGCGCGGTGGCACAGCCGGATTGCAGCGCTACAGTGTGTTTCCGTGGAGTACCGACGTGGCGCGCACGTGGGGCGGCCTGGAGCCGCAGGTGCGCATAATGCTCAATTCGGGGCTTAGCGGACTGGGGTATATGTCGCACGATGTAGGCGGATTTGCCATTGTCGATACCACACGGGTGACCGATCCGGAGCTGTATGTGAGATGGCTGCAGCTCGGCACGTTCTCTCCGATATTGCGCACACACGCGCAGAAGATGCCCGAGCCATACAATTATCCTGACCAGAGGGATATAATCCTTGACCTCGTGCGTGAGCGCTACAGATGGCTCCCCTACAACTATACTCTGGCGTATGAGAATGCGTCGCGTGGCTATCCGCTTGTGCGGCCTCTCAACTTCGTCGACTCGTCATCGGCTCCCGACAGTGTCTCCGACCAGTATATGTGGGGCTCTGAGGTGATGGTGGCGCCTGTCACGGAGCAGGGAGCCGTAAGTCGCCGGGTGGTGTTTCCCGCAGGTGTGTGGGTCGACTATAATCATCCGGATGATGCGCCTGTAGCCGGGCCGTCGGTGCGTGTGGTTAACGCTCCTCTCGACGAGATACCGCTGTTCGTGCGCTCAGGGGCGTTTATACCGCAGGCCATGTATCCGATGGAGAATGTAGGCGACTACGATGCGTCGCGCTATACGGTGCTGTATTATCCGCGTGGCGATGGTGAGAGCCGTTATACGATGTACGACGATGACCGCAAGTCGTCGGAGTCGCTGAGGAGCGGGGCCTACGCCCTGATTGACTTCATTGGCCGTGCCGACGGGCGCCATATCGCAATCGAGGCTGTGCAGAGGGGATATTATGAGGGTATGCCCGATGTGCGCGAGCTTACATTCGTGCTTCCGGGTATAAAGGCCGGGGATGTCTCTTCGGTCGTGGTCGGCGGCAAGAAGTGTGCGGTAGGTAAATCGGCCGAGGGGTATGCGACGTTTGGTATGAGCCTGCGCGGCGACAGTCCGGTGGCAGCCGACATTACGCTCCTGCGGTAGAATGAAATTTTTTCAAAAAAATACCAACAATTATATCGCTGGCAATCAGCGTAATGTGTGATTGCGACAAAAAATATGCAAGGAAAATCAGGAATGCGCTGAACTTTATTATGCCGGGCGCGTTTTAGTAGTACATAGCAAAATTACTTTTTCCATTGCAAGAAATGTGATAATGATTGGTTTATTATTAAACAATGAGCGACTGTGAAGTCGCTCATTGCTTTTTTACGTATTGGATGGTTGTGAACAGTATGCCCCGGTATGTGTTGTGATATCAGAATCAATATAAAATATTTAGAACAGTTACTTATATATCAGAATTATTATGTCGAAGATAAAATCAATATTGGCGGGCGCGCTTGTTTCCGGCGCGGCCCTGTTTATGGTATCGTGCTCCGATGAAGCCCGTTTTGTGGGTGCGTGGAGTGGGATTTCTCCTGTCGATATGTCGGTCAAGATGCCCGATGTGGTCAGGGCCACCTCGGTTGTTTCGGTAGATTTCGCCCTTAACCAGCACAAGACAGGCGGTCCGGTGGAGATTTCCGGCAAACTTGATGTTGTGAAGAGCCTGCCCGGCGATTCGGCTTCGTCGGGTGCGCATTATGAGCTGAGTATACCGGCCACAGCTTCGGTAAGGGGTGTATGGACTTATGATATCGACGATGACGACGATTTGCTCGTGAATCTCGACATGTCGACTCTTAAGGTGGCTGTTGACCGTGAGGGCGTGCGCTGGATTGGAAATGCACCTGCCGTAATGCCCGATTCATTGGCTGCTGTGACTGCGGCTGCATGTGAGCGCGAACTTACCCATGCCGCATATACCGATTTTTCGCGCTTCACGGTAATCGATGATGTGGATGTCGACAAGACGGGGAGCAAGATGAGCTTTGAAATCCACTCGCCTGAGGCCGAAATCTACTTTGTGAAGGCGACTGCGAAGTAGCAGGTATAGTAACATCCGGATGCCTTACGGGCGTGGCTCGCGCGCCTTTCCGGCAAGCATTCCGCATGCTGCGGCGATATCCTCGCCGCGCGATGTGCGGATTGTGGCCGTTATGCCGAGTTCGTTGAGGCGGTCGCGGAATGCCACCATTGTGTCGGATGGCGATGTGCACAGATCGCTGTCGGGTATGGCATGGAAGCGGATAAGGTTGACCCTGACATCGAGTCCGCGCAGCAGACGTGCCAGTGCCTGTGCGTGGCGCATGTTATCGTTGAGTCCTCCCCACATTATATACTCTACTGACAGGCGCCTCTGGTGGGCGAAATCGTATCCGCGCAGCAGCTGGAGGACATCTTTCAGCGGATAGGCTTTTTCGACAGGCATAAGCGACGCGCGCTCTTCGGCGAAGGGCGAGTGGACGCTTATGGCGATATGTACCTTGGTGGTGTCGAGCAGTGTGCGCAGGGTGTCGATTTTTCCTATGGAGCTTACGGTGATTCGTTTGGGGCTCCATGCGAGTCCCCAGGAGGAGGTGAGTATGTCGATGGCTCCAAGCACGGGGTCGAGGTTGTCCATAGGCTCGCCCATGCCCATGAATACGATGTTGGTGAGGTTGGCCGACTCGGGTATCGACAGCACCTGGTTGATAATCTGTCCGGCGGTGAGGTTGCCGTGGAAGCCCTGACGGCCTGTCATGCAGAAGCGGCATCCCATGCGGCATCCTGCCTGGGAGCTGACACACAGTGTGGCCCGGTCGCGGTCGGGTATGTAGACGGCCTCGATGTCGCGTCCGCCCACGCCTTCAAACAGATATTTGACGGTGCCGTCGACGCTTCTTGCCTCGGCTTTAGGGGCGGTGCGCCCTACGGTGTAGCGTTGGGCGAGTGTGGCGCGTGCAGCCTTGGAGAGGTTGGTCATTTCGTCGATTGATGAGGCCCTCTTTTCGTAGAGCCATTTTGCCATCTGTCCGGCGGCAAAGGGTGGCATGCCGCACTCGGCGGCTACGGCGCGCAGTTGCGGGAGTGTCATCCCGACCAGGGGGATGAGGGGAGTATTTGTCGTAGTGGTTGCTTCCATGGGTGCAAATTTAGCATATCCGCGCGATATGGAGAGTGTGTTTCGGTGGTTGTTTTTAACTAATATATGGGTGGGCATAAATAAAAAAGCGCTACAGCCGCAAAGCGGTGGAATGTAGCGCCAGGGTTCAACAACATTGTGTGCCTTCCGTAACAAATAAGATTAATTTTTGATGTGTTATGTTGTCAAACTATAAGAATTAGATTGTGGTTTGATTTCTATTTGTGCGATAAAGATATATAAAAAATGGAAGGGTTAAAAATACCCCCCCCCATTTTATGGATTTTTAACTATATTTAATGAATTGTTGGGTAATGCCGTTGCTGTAGATGTATCGGTGTCGAGTGTCTGTTAAAATCAGTGATTAGAGGTCGATTTTCCTGATGCGCTTGCGGTGGGTGAACCGTTTGCGGAGTATGATAAGGCGTCGGTAGAATGAGGCTATGCGCACCCACAGCGATGATGGTGTGGCCATGAAGTCGGACGACAGCGGGTCGATGGCCGATGGCACGTTGGCGCTCTCGGATGCTCCAAACTGCTCGGGGTATATGACTACGAGGTTGTTGCGCGCGAAGTATTTTTGCAGGAACATTGGCAGCTCGTCCATAGATGAGCTGAACGACACGGATGAGCGCCGGGCGTTGATGATGACGAAGAGGTCGTCGTCGAGGATATGGTTGGCGAGCAGCACGAAGTCGTCCCAGTCCTCGACGTCGCGGTATTCGGAGCGTATCTCAAACCGGTCGCGGATGAGGACTCCGCTCACGCAGCGCCTAGTGTCGGTGTTGCAGCAGAATATTATGCGGCATCCTATCTGGCGGGTGAGGCGTCCGAGCGAGTTGACCCATTGGGCGAATCCGGTCTCGAATTCGGCTTTGGGCGGCACTACTACTACGATGCGCGTCACGGCGTTGACGGGGATGAAGCAGCGGGTGATGAGCACCATCTTGTTGGTCGACTTTATCAGCTGCTCAATCTTTGAGCCGAAGAATGAGTCGACTACCGTGGCCTTGCGGTGCATACCGATAATCACCTCGGATATGTCGCGCTCCTTGATGGTGTTGACGAGTCCGGCGGTGACGTTGAGGTCAAATCGTTCGATAGGGTCGATGTGGAGGTCCATTGCCGCGGCAGCCTGCTGAGCCTGCTCGAGACAGGTGCGCCCGATGGCTCGGTGGCCGGGGGTGTCGTCGGTGATTATATTGAGGGCGTAGAGGCGTGAGTCGCGCGAGTTGTTGTACATCAGCACGGCGAAGTCGACGAGCGACGAGGCGGTGACGGGATTGCTCACCGATATGAGCATGTTGGACGGTCGGCCGCGCATGCTTTCGTTGGCTGAGGCGTCGTCGCTGAGCATCTCCAGGCGCATGCGTGTGGCTGCGCGTTCGGTTATGATGGATGATATGGTGCATGTGACGAGTATCATCACGATGGTGCCGTTGAGCACATCCTCGTTGAATATCCCCATCCGGTAGCCTATCATCACTGCGGCGAGCGTGGCGGCGGCCTGGGCGTTGCTGAGGCCGAATATCATGCTGCGGTCGATGCGCGACATGCGGTAGGTGAGCTGGGTGAACCATGCGGCGAGCCATTTGCATATCGTGGCGATTACCGACATTACTGCGGCCACGTAGAGTGTCTGCCAGGAGGATACGACTACATTGACGTTGATGAGCATGCCTACGCCGATGAGGAAGTAGGGTATGAAGATGGCGTTGCCGACAAACTCGATGCGGTTCATCAGCGGCGACATGTTGGGTATGTAGCGGTTGAGCACGAGTCCGGCATAGAACGCTCCGAGCACGCTTTCAAGGCCGATTGCCTTGGCCGAGTAGCTGGCGAGAAACACCATGGCGAGCACGTAGATAAACTGTGTGACGGGCTCGGAGTATCGCTTGAAGAACCAGCGTGTGAGGCGCGGGAAGAGGTAGACAATCACGAGGCAGTAGACGACGAGGCGTCCCAGCAGGGCCAGTAGCCCCAGGGGGCTGAACGAGCCGTCCTCCCATATGCCGGCGATGGCGGCCAGCACGATGAGCGCGCCGAGCACAGTGACGATGGTGCCGGCGATGGTGATGATGACGGCCGGCGATTTGTTGAGTCCGAGGCGGCTTACGATTGGGTAGGCGATGAGGGTGTGGGAGGCGTACATCGAGGCGAGGAGTATCGAGGTGAGCCAGCTGTAGCCGAGCATCCATACCGAGGTGAGGGTGCCGAGTATCATCGGCACGAAGAATGTGTAGAGGCCGAACGTGAGCCCTTTCGACATGTTTTTTTTCAGATGGTACATGTCGATTTCGATGCCTGCGAGAAACATCAGGTAGAGTATGCCTACCTGTCCGAATATCTCGAAGCTCGCGTCGCGGCTCAGAAGCCCTACGCCATAGGGGCCGATTACGATTCCGGCCACAATCATGCCTATGATGTGGGGTATCTTGAGGCGGTTGAGCAGTATCGGAGCAAGCAGGATGATTACCAGTACGATGAAGAATATCATTACCGGGTCGGTGACAAGCGGGGTTATGGCGGCGATCCTGCTCATATGTGTGAAGATTTTTAAGGTAAGTAACTGTAGGGTATTATTACTTATTTCTGCAAATTTAAGAAAAAGCGGAGAATTATGCGGCGTGGGAGTGAGGAAAAGGGAGAGTGCTTCAGAAGCAATAACGAGGTGGCGGCTGATAAAGTTTTTCCATGGCCCGCGTTGGTGGTGTGGCCCGGGTGGGTTAGGAATGTAGGCGGGATTGCGTGGAGGATGTGGTGGGGTTGGCTAGTTTGGTATTGTGGAGTTGGTGGATGGGAGCGTGGGCGGTGTGTGAATGTAGGCGGGATGAGGGAGCGGGGGGACATGGGTATGTGTTTAGTCGCCGGGCTACGCCAGGCATGCGGGGGTGGTTGCGTAGACCTATGGTTGCGCACCGCTATGGCGGCGCTTACCATAGGCTAACGTTGTGGACGCCCCC
>NZ_JAIDKI010000191.1 GCF_029051885.1 Muribaculum sp. | reverse complement strand
TCATCACAAGCGAAAATATGCTCGACGATTGACCGCCCTGACGGTAACATTTATTATTAAACAAGCTCTAAATATATCACATTTATTGTATGAAAAAAGTTTACCACAAGTTAGTGTCGCTCTTAGTAGTGTTGGTCGCAGCGCTACAGGCCAATGCCGGCACATGGAGTTACGACTGGCCGATATCGGCTACAAAAGATAAGGAAGCCGGATTCTATAATCTTGGCAGTGACAAGACTCTTAAGGCACAGACACGTATCCTTAACGAACGTGAATGGACTATAAATGTTCCGGAAGGATGTTATATGGGCTTCACTACTACTTCAGGCCAGATAGTCGGCAAAGTGGAGGGCGGAGTTCTGCCTGTTGACGGATTCAATCTCGTTTCCGGCTCTTTTGAAGGTAAAATCAAGCGTGTGTCAGTTCAGTCAAGAGTTGTGGCTTCCGTGGCGGAAGTAACAGTCAGTGTCAACGGCAAGGTGTATACCTCCGCAGAGACACCATCTTCTATAGCAGGAGATAAGTTGGTTGAACACACATTTACCTCCGATGATATTCAGGAGGGTGAGATAAAGATGGAGTTCTCACAGACGGGAGCTTCAAAACCGTTCTATATTAAGAAAATAGAGATAGAATGGGAAGAGGAGGCACCTGCGTTTGAAGCACCGGTGCTGTCGGTAGCCGCCGGTACTTACGATGAAGCCCAGACTGTCAGCATGACAGCTCCTGAAGGTTGTGAGATTGTGTATACTACCGACGGAAGCAATCCGCGCGCATCGGAGACTGCTATTGTATACAGCGCTCCGTTTACTGTAGCCGAAACCACTACGATAAAGGCGGTTGCCCGCAAGGAGGGTGTCTACGGAGCTGTAGCCACCGTGCAGTATGTAATCCGCAAGAATCCGGAAATCAGCTTTGAAAAGAGCGAGCTTACCATAGAGTGGCCCGACGATGCCTCAGGTGTATACCTCAATAATCCCAACCGCGTGACTGTAAGCTACAAATGTGATGACAACACTGTGGCTTATGTCGACAATACCGGTTGGATTACAACTGTAGAGAAAGGCGAGACTACTGTCCGTGCTATCTTTGACGGCGATGACACTTATTATCCTGCCGAGGCTTCCTACAAACTGTATGTAGTGGCAAAGCCTCCGATGGATGCACCTGTGATTACTCCCGAAGGAGGAACTTTCGATGAGGAGGTCACCGTTACTTTCACAGCCTCCGATGAGCGAGCTCAGGCCATATGGTACGTGATTGGAGATGCCGAGCCTGAAGTTGACCAGTGGGGTCTGCTCCAGGAATTCGAAATCAACCATAAGCCGGAAATGACCAAGACATTTACAGAGAGCACCACCATATGGGTGCAGGCTGTGGGTGAGAATATTTGGAGCGATGTTAAGAAAGCATCGTTTACAATAAATCAGAATCTGGCCGCTAAATTTACTGCCGCACAGACTGAGGTAAGCGTTGCATCATGGCATTTTGACTCTGAGGAGGAACTTTCCGACTGGACAGTGACAAAGGGCACCCAGTGGACAATGAGTGCTAGCGATTACAGCTACACTGTGCCGGCGTTTACTTCAGTGAATCCGTCAAGCAAGTATTCTCTGTATCATCCAAATGACCGTGATTATGTGTCGGATGCCGCTTATACTCCCGAGATGGTGATTCCTGAGAATGCCAAGGTGCGTTTCTGGGCGGTGTTCAATCCGGTGTGGATATACGATGCCAACCTACAGCTCATTGTTGTTGAGGACGGAAACTCAGGCACTGTAGTGTGGGATGCATTCCGTGTGTCGCAGGAGGCTGCTATCGACGATGCCAAGTGGACTCAATATACAGTCGACCTGTCGGCATTTGCAGGAAAGACCGTAGAACTCGCGTTCCTTTATCAGGGCACATATGGCGAGCCCGTGATGATTGATGACATGGAAATCGTCACAGCCAATACTGGCGACGATGCAGTGGCTTCAATTCTTACAGGCGAGCAGATTGACTTTGTAGACCTTTCAAGAGGTTATCCCGTGGCTTGGGAATGGAGTTTCCCGGGAGCCGAGACCGAGACTTCTGTCGAGCAGAATCCGTCGGTAGTGTACAACAATGCCGGCAGCTATGATGTGACACTCACTGTCACCAACGAGAAGGGTGAGAAGAATACCGTCACCCGGAAGAACTTCATCAACGTGCGCGGCATACCTCCGACAGCTGTAATCGGAGTGCCGGCACAGGCTTACTACTCTCCCGAGGCGGCGCTGGTGGTGCCCGTAGGTGTTGACCTTACATTTACTGACCTTACAGAGGGCAAGGTCGACAGCCGTGAATGGAAGATAGAGGGTGCCAATATCACAAGCTCATCCGACAAGGAGGTGACATTCCGTTATACACAGGCCGGTGTCTACGACCTCGACCTTACAGTAAAGAATTCGGTAGGAGAGTCAACCACATATCTCTATCAGATAAAGGCCGGCCAGGAAGCAAATGTATGGAACATCGCTTCATCGGAGAATTCCGAACTTACCTGTATCGCTCTTGGCTGGTATGGTTATTATGGCGGTACAAACTGGCTTGATATGCCCGCATTTGCCGAGAAATTTGCCAAACCTCTCGCTCCGGCTGAAATATCATCGGTAAATGTCTACTTTGGCAAGGCTACCGTAGCTTCCGCTGATGCACCTGTGGTAGTCTCAATCGCCAAGGCTGAAGGCGGTCTGCCCGGTGAGGTCATAGCTACTTCGCAGCTTAAGGCTTCGGAACTTGTCGATGCCTCTGAGACATATAATGATCCTACTGTCTTCAGATTTGAGTCTCCTGTACGTGTAGAGGACGAATTCTTTGTTACCATCGGCGATTTCCCCAATGATGAAGGCGACGATATCGCCATGTATCTTGCCCGCCGCAACATGGGTGACCGCAATACCGCTTTCCATCAGCTTGACATACTTGACGACAGCTACCGTCCCACAGGAGAGCGCGAGTGGGTTGAAAATACCGATGAGGGCGGTATCTCGTTTGCAATCTCTCCGCGCCTCATATACATCGGCAGCACATCGGGCATAGATTCTGTTGCCGGGGCATATGACCCTGAAGCTCCAGCCGAGTACTATAATCTCCAGGGTATCCGCATACCTTCCGACCGCGTGGTGCCCGGTATATATGTAGTGCGCCAGGGTGGTACTACAAGAAAGGTGCTCGTTAAGTAAATTCTGACACATTTTATAGTTCTTGAATACGACGCGCCGCAGTCCGGTAATGGTCTGCGGCGCGTCTTGCATCTTTTTGGCTCGGTTTTTGTTATCTCTTTACTGTGGGACTCTTAGAGAATGTTTGAATTTAACTTCATGAAATCTTTAGAGGTATTTCCGGACTGTTTCGAGCTTTCATTCAGTCATTATGGAACCCTATAATTCCTTCATTCAATCTCAAAACATTCTCGGAAATCCTCTCTAAATATTAACATAAGTCAAATCCAAACATTCTCTTATGCAGTGACGGATATTCTGTCGTGGCATATCTCCCGCAAACTACGAAATCATATATATGACTACAACACCACAACAATATATCGAACGGATTGACGGTTGCATAGACGAGCGCAGGCTCAGGGACGCCTTTGTTCAGTTACGGGCACTTGCCGCTCTTGCCTCCGACTGGCGTATTACCGAAGATATCGACCGCCTTGAGCAGACCTACCGGATGATGCTTGATTATGCGGCAAACGGACAGTCGGACCCCGGACGTGACGATTTATACGCCTCTATAGTGGCAGGCATACGCTGTCTCGCCGACCGTGCGCGCTATCGTATAGAGCGGCGCGATTCGCCGATTATGTACTATTCAACACTACGGTATGAGGCTCTTCAGAGAGGCGACACTATGCAGGGATTGCTTGACAGCTATCTGTCCTTGTCCGACCGTAATTCGGCGTTTAATGCCATACTCGGCGTGGAGGAGGCTGACAAAAAGTCAGATGCCAGAGAGCGGGAGGCTTTGGAGCGGCGTATTTTTATGCGGCTCTGGGTGGCATTTCCTATGTCGGCCGAGCTTTCCGCACAGCTTAAGGGTGTATTTGGTTCGGCGGCATACAGTGATGATTTCAAGTCGCTGCTGATTTCTTCTCTGTTGCTCGGGCTGCTTGAGCATTACGATGAGCGACGTCTGATGCTGCTTCTTGATGTGTATGCCTCGAGTCCGTCGGGACGCCTTGCCATGCAGGCTTTGTGTGGCGCTCTCATGGCCATGTATATATGCCGTAAATCGGTTGATGTAACCCGGCTCAAACCACGAATCGATGCTCTCCGCGACACCACTGTATGGACTGCCGATGTGCAGAAAGTGTTCATGCAGTTTATACGCTCGCGTGATACCGACAGAGTGTCACATACTATAAATGATGACCTCATACCGCGGTTGAAAAAGCTGCGACCCGATATGCTTAAGCTCGATATGGACGCATCGTCGATTGATGACCTGCAGGAACTTCTGTCGGACAATCCGGAATGGAACGACATGTTGCGCGACAGCGGCGTGGCCGACAAGCTCAAGGAGCTGATGAAGATGCAGGAGGAGGGTGCCGACGTGATGATGCCTACTTTCGCCCAGTTGAAGACATTCCCGTTTTTCCATGAACCGGCCAATTGGTTTATGCCTTTCAGAGCCGACCACACGTCGATTACCGATGCTCTTGGTGATGAGGCCGCGAAAATCGGCAGTCTGATTTCCGCGGCTCCTTTTCTGTGTGATGGCGACAAGTATTCATTCTGTCTGGCTTTGGCCGTCGCTCCGCAGGCGCAGCGCCGTATGATGCTGTCGCAGATTAACCCCGAGGCGCTTTCCGAACTGGAGATGCGCCAGGCTACTCTCGATGCTACCGGCGATGCGTCGGCACGCGACACAGCCGCAGGCAAATATGTACAGGGGCTGTATCGTTTCTTCAAACTTTTCCGCCGCAAAGGGGAATTTGTCGATCCGTTTGCCCGTCCGCTCAATCTGCTTGCACTGCCGCTGCTTGAGAAAGACCTCCATTCGCCTGAGACATTAAGTGCGGTGGGCGAGTTTTACTTCCAGCGCGGATATTATGAAGATGCCGCCGAGGTGCTGGAGATGCGTGTCGGGTCAGGGCCGGTCGAAGCCCAGATGTTTCAGAAGCTCGGCTATGCCTATCAGCAGACCGGGCAGCTCGAGGAGGCTCTGCGCAATTATTCGCAGGCCGAACTGCTTAATGCCGACAGTTTGTGGACTCGCCGCAGGCTTGGCGCCGTGTGCCGCCTGCTTGGACGCACGGATGAAGCACTCGAGCATTTCCGCATCGCCGAGAAGGCACGCCCCGACGATGCCTCGATAGCGCTCAACATAGGTCATTGCCTTGTAGAACTCGGTCGCCATAAAGAGGCGCTCAACTATTTCTTCAAGGCAGAGTTCATGGGTAAAAAGCCCGAACGTGCGGTACGTCCTCTGGCCTGGTCGCTGCTCCTTACCGGTGATACTGCCCGCGCCCGCGAATATTATTCGCGCCTTGTGGCCGGACAACCGGGGTATGCCGACTATCTCAATGCCGGATATGCCGCTATGCTCGACAATGATATGCCTGAGGCTATCAGGTTGTTCTCACTGTCGTCCGACAGTTTTGACGGTGATTTTACAGGATGGCTCGATCGTTTCCGCGCGTCGCTCCCAACTCTCTATCCACTTGGTCTCGACCGTCTGCTTCCACCGCTGATTGTCGACGCGCTGCTCTATCGCCATTCGTAAAAATGAATTTTAGACCCCGTTCCCCAATATTTGTTAACGCTGGGGTCGCATATCTCTGAGTGATTTTTGTCTTGTGATGATGGAG
>NZ_JAIDKI010000190.1 GCF_029051885.1 Muribaculum sp. | reverse complement strand
CCTGAAATGCGCGACACTCAGGGTATGTACGCCCACGGCGCACTCGACCGCATGGTTGCCGAGCAGACATGGCTCTGTCCCATACAGGCCGACCGCAAGGAGAAGGGCGCATACTATTCCCCCTCGCGTGATATTGTGGTGCTTCCCATGAAGCAGCAGTTCAACAAGGGCACGACTCCGGAGGACATATACCGCGACGGCATGGAGTTCTACTCGACCATGCTACACGAAATGACGCACTCCACCATGACACCCGAAAGGCTCAACCGTGAGGCGGGCGCGAAGTTCGGCGACCCGAAATATGCGAAAGAGGAACTGGTGGCCGAGCTTACAGCGGCCATGATAAGCCACTCTATGGGCTTCGACTCAAAAGTCACCGACAACTCGGCGGCCTACCTCGATTCATGGATAGGCGCGCTCCGGCAGGAGCCGAAGTTCATCGTGTCGGTGATGGCCGATGTCAACAAGGCTTCGGAAATGATACTCGACCGTGTGGACGCACAGCGCATATCGCTCGGCGAACAGCCTTATCTGGCTAAGAACGACCCTCTGATGGCACCTTTGGAGGACGAGATATGCCCGTTCAGGAACGCCGCCATAATCAAGACCCGCTCCGGCGACTTCGCCCTGCGTGCCTCATACAACGGCGTCGATCTCGGCATGAAGCCCATCGAGCGTTCAACCGCGAGAATGTATTTCCAGCTTACCGACCAACGCGAGAAAGATATATTCCTCGGAAGCGCGATACGCAAGAATTATGAATCGGAGATAGCAGGCATCGACCGCCGCGCCTCCAAGTCACTCTCAATCGTCTGAAGCTATGGCACCGGCTGACTATAAGGTAAAGTTCAAGGAACTTAAATCGCGTGTGGGTATTGATGATGTCGCCTATTCGCTCGGCTACCGCCTCGACCGCAAGGCAGGTGTGGGCCGGTACATCGAGCTTGTGCTGGGCGAGGGACGCGACAAGCGCGACACAATCATCGTCAGCAACCGCCGAGACAAGGCTTCGCAGACTTTCTTCCGACGTGACGGCTCAAAGGGTGACGTGGTGTCGTTCATACGCGAGAATCTTTCATCATTCAATGTCATCGGGCTTACTGAATGGCAAAAGATAGCGAAAGTGATGGCGCAGTTCGCCAATATGCCGGAGCCGGATTATGACCGCGACCGGGATTATGTACGCTCGGCATCCGCGCCTCAGGTGTTCGACCCTTCGCGCTACCGTGTCAAGGAACTGGACGCGGCCAATATCCCCCGGCTGTTCGCACAGCGCGGACTGTCGGCAGATACGGTCAAGGCTCTCGCCCCGTTCATTTCCCTTGTGTCTGACAGACGCAACGAGAATTTCAACGGCTACAATATTGGCTTCCCCTACACGGAAGCCGGGAGTGACAAGACTGTGGGATATGAGATCCGCGGCGTGAGCGGTTACAAGTCAAAGGCCGCCGGCACCAATTCCTCCACGGCGGCGTGGGTGGCCGACCTGTCGCACGGCAACAACGGTCTCGTGCGTCATGTGTTCTTCTGTGAATCCGCCTTTGACGCTATGGCTTTTTTCCAGCTGAACCGGCCCCGGTTAGGCGAGAATATCGCCCTTGTCTCCCTCGGCGGCACGTTCTCCGACCGTCAGGTACTTGGCGTGATGGAGCGTTTTCCAAACGCTCGTGCCTACGACTGCTTCGACAACGACCTTGCCGGACGTATCAACGGTCTCCGCCTCATGGCTCTTGTCGAGGAGATACCACTGAAAATCACCAAGACGCCGGAGGGCTTGATGGTGGAGGCCAAAGGCAAGAGTTTTCCGGTGTCACCCGACCGCTCTGCCTACACCCAGTTTGAACCGCATATCTCCGTGCGTTACCGCATGGGGCAGTGGCAGCCGCCTAAGGACTTCAAGGACTGGAACGACTGCCTGCTTGGTAAACGCTCCTCAATCAAGATACTCCCTACCAAACATGACCGTGACGATAACCTCGCCGAGCAACGCGCCTCCGGCTTAAAAATATGACTGACCGATGAAGACTATCAAACCGAAAACATCCCTGCTCGCTCTATCCCTCCTTGTCATTCCGGGAGCGGACATGATGGCGCAACAGACCGACCCGACGCTCACGGCGGCGGTGATAGCGCAGACCGTGGAGCTTAACAATATCCACAAGAAGCGCAAGTCAACCCAGGAGAAGATCATCGCGGCTGAAGCCGCCGTGACAGTAGCACTCGACCGCGTTCACTCCGTCGAGAACAAGATGCTTGAGTATCTTTCCAACGCCCAGGGTGCCATGCAGAATCTCTATCAGATAAAGCGTGCCGGAGAACTGGTGCTTACGGAGATACCCAAGAACTGCGACCTGTTGCGTAAATCGGTGCCGGGACACCTTAAAGGTACGGCGATAGCGGTGCTGGTGTCCGATGAGCTGACTGACGCGGCCGCACAGATGGCGGCTCTCTATCCCTTCATGCAACAGCTTGTCACTTCTGGTAGCTACACTGTCACAGGCTCTGATGGCAATAAGGAGAAGCACAAGGTCAACCTGCTCAACTCCGCCGAGCGGTACTATGTGGCAAACGAGGTGGTGACACGTCTGGAGACAATCAACACCGACCTGTGGCTGCTGGCGTG
>NZ_JAIDKI010000019.1 GCF_029051885.1 Muribaculum sp. | reverse complement strand
CTTCCCATTCCGAACAGAGAAGTTAAACCCCGCCACGCCGATGGTACTGCGAAAGTGGGAGAGTAGGTAACCGCCTCCTTCAACGACAGAGCCTGATGATACATAATCATCGGGCTCTGTCTTTTTTATATACCCCTGCTCCCGCTCTCTCTCTTGCGTTCCCGCTCCCATGCATTCCCTCCGACCTCTCAGCGCAAGGTCGCGTCCTCTACGACGGTAGTTTACACTCCACCACTGCCAACGTTTGTTCCCTCTATTGCGGCAGCCTATGTCGCCTTCCGCACAGAGCGCACACACATCCACGGTTACCATTTACCGTCTTATGCGCTTGCATTCGGTCTGATATCCTGCTGCTATGTTTTTGCATGAACAAATTGCTGGTTCGGACTTTTATTAGTGAACGGAACTGAAATTTTATGTATCTTTGTCAATTATACATATTCAATGGATGGTTTAGTAATAAAGAATACAGGTAGCTGGTATGTCGTTTACACTGATGATAAACGTGAGATTCCGGCAAAGATTAAGGGCAATTTCAGGATTAAGGGCATCCGTACCACTAATCCTGTAGCTGTCGGAGACAGAGTGTGTATTGTTGTCAATGATGATGGTACAGGATTCATTACATCGATTTATCCGAGGAGAAATTATATTATCCGCAGAGCGAGCAATCTCTCTAAGGAATCGCATATCCTGGCTTCTAATATTGACAGGGCTTATCTTGTTGTTACTATCGACCATCCGGTAACATCTACGACGTTTATTGACCGCTTTCTTGCCTCAGCAGAGGCATATAATGTGCCGGTAACACTTGTATTCAATAAGACAGACTTGCTTCAGGACAGTGATGGACGAGAGCTGCTTGAGGCGGTAGATTATCTGTATTCATCGATTGGATATGATACCATTGTCGCATGCGCTAAAGACGGGACCGGTATTGAGGAGATGGCTCGTAGCATGGCAGGTGGCGTTAATCTTCTTGCCGGTAATTCGGGAGTTGGAAAATCTACAATAATCAATGACCTTATTCCCGGTGTATCGGTGCGTACGGCTGAGATTTCCATGCAGCATGATACGGGACAGCACACAACAACATTCTCAGAGGCATATCCCTTGCCTGGTGGTGGTTGGGTAATTGATACCCCCGGAGTAAAAGGATTCGGCACGATTGATTTTAAGCGTAATGAAGTGGCTCATTATTTCCCGGAGATTTTCAAAATATCATCAGAATGTCGTTACGGCGACTGCACACATACACATGAGCCCGGTTGCGCGGTTTTGCAGGCGCTTGAGGATAACATCATAGCACGTTCGCGTTATGCATCATACCTGTCAGTGCTTGAAGATGCCGATCCCGACAAGTATCGCAAACCATTTTAATTGCATACACATATTTTTATTACAGATACCATGACAACAATACTTAAGACGTATGAAACCAGCATCAACGAGCGCTACATCGAGCTTGCGACTCAGGCTATGCAGGACGGTCAATTGATAGTATACCCGACGGATACGCTGTATGCAATAGGTTGTGATGCTCTTAATGCACGTGCTATAGAGAGAATATGTCGCCTGAAGAATATCAATCCGCAGAAAGTAAATCTGTCGATTATATGTTGGGATATATCACAGGCCGCAGAATATGTAAGGATTGACAACCGAGCCTATCGTATCCTTAGGTCGTGCTTGCCGGGACCATATACCTTCATATTGCCTGCGGCCACGACTCTCCCTAAAATATTCAAGGGGCGTAAGGTAGTCGGAGTACGTATCCCTGACAATGATATAGCGCGTCGTCTCGCTCAGTCACTTGGCAATCCATTGCTGTCGGCTTCTGCGGTGAGCGAGTCAGATGTCGATTTTTCTCAGGAGATAGTAGATCCTGAGATGATAGCGCGCAGGTATGACAGTGAGGCATCATTTGTGATAGATGGCGGTGAAGGCCGCACAGTGCCCTCTACTGTTGTTGATCTTACCGATAGCACCAATCCGGTCGTTATCAGAGAGGGGGCCGGTAAATTTGAGATATAATCAAAGACGCCTCTATAATCTCCATCAGTCATATCTTTTTTCGACAAATATTGCGGTATGTTTTTCCGCTTAAATGGTGACCATTAAAGAAAAATTTCTTTAAATTTTTCATGTCTATAAAATTATTGATTAATTTTGTGATGCTCATGTCGGCAAAGGCGTGATGCATCCTGTCACTGCAAGGAAAATAAGCATATAAATAAGAATAAACCCAATCAAAATTCAATTATGTCAAAGGTAACTGTTGTAGGTGCCGGTAATGTAGGTGCCACCTGTGCAAATGTATTGGTTACTCGTAATGTAGCCGACGAAGTAGTACTTATCGATATCAAGGAAGGTCTCTCTGAAGGAAAGGCTATGGATATCATGCAGACAGCCAATCTGCTTCATGTCAACACTCATATGACCGGTGTGACCAATGACTACGAAAAGACAAAGGATAGCGACATCGTTGTAATCACTTCCGGTATTCCCCGTAAGCCCGGTATGACCCGTGAGGAGCTCATCGGTGTAAATGCAGGTATCGTTAAGTCGGTTATGGAAAATGTGCTTAAATACAGCAAGAACCCCATAATCATCTGTGTTGCCAATCCTATGGACACACTGACATATCTTATCCATAAGACATCCGGTCTGCCCAAGAACCGCATTATCGGTATGGGTGGCGCTCTCGATAGCTCTCGCTTCAAATATTTCCTCAGCAATGCATTGAACGCTAATCCCAACGAAATCGAAGGTATGGTAATCGGCGGTCATGGCGATACCACAATGATTCCTCTGGTACGCTACGCTGCTTACCGTGGTGTTCCCGCCACTGAGTTCCTCCCCAAGGAGCAGCTTGACAAGATTGCTGCCGACACTATGGTAGGTGGTGCTACTCTGACATCTCTTCTCGGAACATCAGCATGGATGGCTCCCGGTGCTGCTGCTGCCGAACTTGTTCGTGCCGTACTCCACGATGAGAAGCGCGTGATTCCCTGCTCTGCTCTCGTTGAAGGCGAATATGGCGAAAGCGACATCTGTATCGGTGTTCCCTGTCTGCTCGGCCGCAACGGTATCGAAAAGATTGTAGAGCTCTCTCTCAACGAAGAGGAAAAGGCTCTCTTCAAGAAGAGCGCCGAGGCTGTGCGTAAGACTAACGGAGCTCTTGCCGCTGCCCTCTAATCAGCTTGAATTTTCGACTTTGTCGGAATAACGATTAGGCCAACGCCTTTTCGAACCAAAATATAAGGCAGAATGTTTTCTGATATAATGGAAACTTTCTGCCTTTATTATCTTTTTGAAGTTAAGAGCTTGTTTAATAATAAATGTTGCCGCCAGGGTCGTATAGCTTGAGACGATTTTCGACATGTGACGAAGGA
>NZ_JAIDKI010000189.1 GCF_029051885.1 Muribaculum sp. | reverse complement strand
CGAATATGAGTATTTCCCCTTCAAGCTCGACGGCTACAAGCTGGTGCTTGTCGACTCAAAGGTGAAGCATGAACTTGTCGACTCTCCCTACAACAAGCGTCGCGCTTCATGCGAGAACGTGGCCCGTACCCTCGGTGTGGAGACTCTGCGCGACGCAGAGATGGCCGACCTCGAAAAAATCAAGGACCAGATAAGCGAGGAAGACTACAACCGCGCGGTATACGTCATCGGCGAGAAGCAGCGTGTGCTCGATGTATGCGATGCCCTCCAGAAGGGTGACTATGACACCGTGGGCGACCGCATGTACAAGACCCACGAAGGCATGTCGAAACTTTACGAGGTAAGCTGCGAGGAGCTTGACTACCTCAACGACATTGCCAAGGAGTGTGGCGTTACCGGCTCGCGCATCATGGGTGGCGGCTTCGGCGGCTGCACCATCAACCTGGTGAAGAACGACCTCTACGACTCGTTTATCGCCACTGCCAAAGAGAAATTCAATGCCCGATATGGCCACGAGCCTGTAGTGTACGATGTAATCGTAAGCGACGGCGCCCGTAGAGTTGAATAATGGCGGCATGACTATATAAAGGTGTATCATGATTCATACCTGTCACAGGATACGGCGGGATATGATTATGATACACCTTCATGATTACTTTACTGAAAAATGAAAATAGAAAAAAAGTTTGAGCAGACTCCTCGCGGAGAGGTGACGCTCATCACCATAACCAATGACCACGGTGCTTCGGTGACTCTCTCGACCCTTGGCGCCGGTATTGTAAGCGTTGTAGTTCCCGACCGCGACGGCAATATGGCCGATGTGGCTCTCGGCTATGCCAATGCCGCCGACTATATCGCCGACGGCCCGTGCATGGGCAAGACCCCCGGACGTTATGCCAACCGCATAGCCAAGGGACGCTTTACCCTTGCCGGCAATGAATATGAACTTGCCATCAACAACGGCCCCAACGCTCTGCACGGAGGTCCCGAAGGGTTTATGAACAAAATCTGGAAAGAGGAGTCGCGCGGCTCGCAGGTCAAGATGGAGTATACATCGGCCGACGGTGAGGAGGGTTATCCCGGCACACTTACCGCCACCGTGCTTTATACCTGGACCAACGACAACGAGCTCTTCATAGACTATCTCGCCGTGTGCGACAAGAAGACGGTGGTCAATCTTACCAACCATGCCTACTTCAACCTCGACGGCGAGGGTGCAGGCTCGGTGCTCGGCCATAAGCTCACTCTTGCGGCATCGCGCTATCTGCCTACCGACGACACACTGATACCCACAGGCGAGATGGCTCCGGTAGAGGGCACTCCAATGGACTTCACCAAAGGGCGTGTGCTCGGCGATGACATAAAGGCCGATTTCCCCGCGCTCAAGTACGGCAAGGGCTACGACAACTGCTGGGTGGTAGACAACTGGCACAAGCATACCGTAGCTCCTGTGGCGCGCCTGGAGGCCGAGCATAGCGGACGTGTGCTCGAGGTGTCGACATCACAGCCGGCCGCACAGGTCTATACCGGCAACTGGCTCTCGGGATGTCCCAAGAGCAAGAGCGGCAAGGAGTATGCCGACTACGATGGTGTGGCCATTGAGTGCCAGGGCATGCCCGATGCTCCCAACCACCGCAACTTCCCCTCTCAGATACTCGGCCCGGGCGAGGTATACGAGCAGCGCATCATCTACAAGTTTGCAACAGTTTAACCAAACATATCAATCTCCGGTTCAAAACCATCACCGACTGTCTGTCAGATAATCTTACGTATGTTTTGAACACACTTTTATTAATCATATGAAACCGACATTATTTGTACTGGCCGCGGGCATGGGCTCGCGCTATGGCGGCCTCAAGCAGCTCGACGGTCTCGGCCCCAACGGCGAGACAATCATGGACTACTCGATTTACGACGCTATCCACTCCGGATTCGGCAAGGTGGTATTCGTAATCCGCAAGGACTTCGAGCAGGATTTCCGCGACAAGATTCTTTCCAAGTATGAGGGCCACATACCCGTAGAGGTTGTGTTCCAGTCGACCGACGCTCTTCCCGAAGGCTTCACATGCCCTGCCGACCGCACCAAACCCTGGGGTACAAACCACGCTGTGCTTATGGGCAAGGATGTGATCAGCGAGCCGTTTGCTGTAATCAATGCCGACGACTTCTACGGCCGCGACGCATTCCGCGTAATCGCCGAGGAGCTCCAGCGTCCGCGCGACAAGAAGGGCGACTACTGCATGGTAGGTTTCCGTGTAGGCAACACAATGACCGAAAACGGCTCTGTAGCCCGTGGCGTATGCGAGACAAAGGAAGGTCTGCTCACCTCTGTGGTTGAGCGTACCGCCATCTCCTACGACAAGGACCACAATATCGTGTTTACCGACGAAAACGGTGTGGAGCAGACACTCCAGCCCAACACACCTGTGTCGATGAACCTCTGGGGATTTACTCCCGACTACTTCGACTACAGCGAGCGTGAATTCAAGAAATTCCTTGAGAAGGATATCAACACTCCCAAGGCCGAATTCTTCATTCCCCTCTGTATCGACACTCTTATCAACTCGGGCGAGGCTACAGTAAAGGTGCTCGACACAGAGTCAAAGTGGTTTGGCGTGACCTACGCAGCCGACCGCCCCGGTGTTGTAGCCAAGTTTGCCGAACTCCACCGCGACGGCACATATCCCGAAAAACTTTTCTGAAAAACTGTGTGATGCGAGGAATATCGCATCGTGCCGTATAAGTTAAGGGCTTAAATTCGGATTAATCCGAATTTAAGCCCTTTTTAATTGGTATGTTAGGGAGGTCTATTGCCTGGAGTTCCGCAGTATGAACGGCCTGATGGATCTCAAGAGTATCACATTCACCAAGGCATAAAATATACGACACCGTGTTCAGCCATCAGGGCGGCACGGTGTCGTAATTTACGGTAATTGTTTCAGTTTAGAACTTAACTTTGAAGCGGGCGGTCTGTCCGTCGGCAGTGGTGGCAATTACCACATAGACTCCGCCTGCGAGGCCCGATGTGCTTATTTCAACCGAGTTGTCGGCGCTGCTGAAGGCTCTTACTGTCTGTCCCTGGAGATTGACGATGCTTACAGAGGTGATGGCCGAGGATGCATTTACCTTAACGTTACCGGGGGTGATTACGAGTGCTACAGGCTCTCCTGCGTTTATGGCATCGATACCGGAGGTTGCGGTTTTCTTAATCGAGAGATTGTCGATACGCAGGTTGGCATATGTGCATGTATTGACATTGTGGATACCGAGGTGGTATATGCCCGGCTGTGCGACATTGAATTTTACTTCGACGTGGGCCCAGCCTTTTGTCTCTGTGCCGTCGAGGTTGGCTCCTTCGGGGTCGTATACTTTGGCGTTGGTCACCGAGTAGACCGAAGTGGTGAAACTTTCAGGTGATTTACCGTCAGTGCCGAGGCATATTTCATATGAGTGGGTGTCGTATGATGCTCCGTTGGCATAGTAGTCAAGGATGTGTTCGCCGGCCTCAAACTCAATCGCGGGCGATATGAGCCAGTCGTCGGCGGGCTTGCCGTTGGTGCTTCCGATAGCGGTCTTTTTACCGTCGTAGATGTAGCTCTTTTTGCCGATTGTCCATCCGGCACTTGCGGGGTCGTTGATTGTGGTCCATTGCGAGCCGTCGCCGTCATCCTCAAATCCGGTGAAGTAGGGGATGTTGGCGGTAGATGTGAGCACGAATGTCTCTGACTTTGCGCTCACTCCGGCAATGCCGCCGCATACTGGCTCGATTACATAGTAGAATCCGCCGTTGTCGGTGATTGTCTCGGAGAATTTTGTATCCGAGATGCCGTTGGCTACGGGTGTCACTGTCTCGCCGAGGCCGCGGTACACGTTGTAGGTGATGGCGTTGTAGTCGGCATATCCGTCGTTGACTGTCGATGTCGGGGCTTTCCATGTCACTGTGGCGGTGCGGTCGGCTACGCTGACTGCAATGTCGGTCACTGCGTTGAGGCGGTCGTAACCGGCAAACAGTGTGATGAACGCCGGAAATCCGTCGCCGGCTTCGTTGCAGGGTACTACTTCGTAGGTCACGTCGCCGTTGCCTGCCGAATTGTCGGTATATGTTGTGGCGTCGGCCCCGAGAGTGGCAATCGGGCCGGATGTGCCCATACGGTATATTTTGATGGCTGAGGGTGTGGCATTCTCACCGGCATAGTTCTCTGTGGGGAGAGTCCATGACAGTTTTACGGTGTTGACGTCAGTCCCGTCGATTTCCGCCTTGAGTGCGTCGACAGCTTTGAGCGACTGCTTGCGTATTGTTTTGTCCTTGAAGAATATGGCTGTCACCTGAGCGTCATCGCCGAGTTTGTTGAGCTTTTCATAATCGGTAGTGAAGTCGACAAATCCGCCAGGGATTGCAGTAGTCAGGTCGATTTCGCAGAAGTGGGCATAGCTGGGATGCTGCTGTCCCCACCACAGTCGGCCTGCTGCGTCGAATGTCATCGACTGGAACTGTGAGGCAGTGCCGAGCTTATGGCGTTCGCCTATCTGAGTCACCTTTGCCGTATGTTTGTCGATTTTATAGAAGTAGCGGTAGTGGGACATGGCATACAGTTGTCCGTCGGCGTCGCATGCGAGTGTGATCAGTCCGTCGGTATCCTCTCTATTGTATCCGTCGAGGGCTTTCAGCTCTCCGGGCGAGCCGATTATGGTATATTTTCCTGTGTTCATGTCGATGGCACACAGACTCGTGGCCTCTATTACCCCTGTTGTGTACCGGTCTTCAATAAGTCCGTACAGGGTGTTGGTCGTATAGTCGAAAGTCATGTCGACCATACGGTTCATCGAGTACATGTTTTTCTGTTCAATCTTCTTGAAAGTCTCGCCGTCGTACACGGCCCAGCTGTCGGAGGTGATGCCTGATATATCGCCGAGTTCTACCTGGTAGGTGTATATCTTGCCGTCGACATATTCGCCTGCCGATGGGTGTATGTAGCTGAATACACGGTCTTTGATGGTCAGTTTCTGAGGTCTTTCGCTGTCGAATGACACGAAACCGTTTTCTCCGGTCTTTGAGCCGAAGAGGTAGCCATAGGCTGTTTCGCCGGCTATGGCCGGTGTATTGCCAATAATCATGCATGACAATGCAAGTGGTAAAAGTCTTTTCATACGCAGGATTGTTTAGTTGGAATAGATTGTATAAATACTTTTTATTGTGTGAATATTCAGTAAATTTATTCGATTTTGCAAATGTATGTTTTTATTTGTAAAAATCAATAGATATGAGATAGCTTTTTTCATTAAACCGCCTTTTGGTTAACTGAAAATCCCGGCTTAATGCTGACCTAACATTCATTTTCGAATATGCACTTAGAGCTTGTTTAATAATAAATGTTACCGTCAGGGCGGTCAGTCGTCGAGCAGATTTTCGCTTGTGATGAGGGAGTTA
>NZ_JAIDKI010000188.1 GCF_029051885.1 Muribaculum sp. | reverse complement strand
TCCCTCACTGCGCGAACACATCTGCACGACGCTTGACCGCCCCAGCGTTAACAAATATTGGTGAACGGGGTCTAAAAATAAGCCCATACATGAGTATTCGGCCAACTTTTTTGGTAAAAATCACTCAGATGAGCCGAAAATTTGTAATTTTGCATCCCTATAGCGCATCGACACATCGATGCATGCAAAACCAGTCATCAACATTTATCAGGAAATAGATAGAGTATGGTTGTATTCTTCAAAAAAGGCGCCAATCTTGTGATTGCCGTCGAGACTACCCACCGACCGGATGCCACTGAAGCGGAAAAGCTGTCGTGGCTCTTTGGAGGCGCTACCCTCCTTGTTGCTACAAGCCTTAAAGGCCGCTTCATAGGACCTCGTCGAGAAATGATTACCCCGTGGAGTACAAATGCAGTAGAAATCACCCAGAATATGGGACTCGAGGGGATAACCCGAATCGAGGAGTTTGTGCGTACGGCTGAGACTGAGCCGCGTTACGACAAAATGCTGCAACGAGTGTATGAGGGCCTTAACAGTCGTGTCTTCACCGTTGCAAAGACTCCCGACCCGATAGTATATATCGACGATATCTCAGAATACAACAAGGCTGAAGGCCTCGCGCTCAGTCCTGATGAAGAACAATATCTGCGCGACCTTGCTGCAAAGCTCGGACGTCCGCTGACTGACAGTGAGGTGTTTGGCTTCTCTCAGGTAAACTCGGAGCATTGCCGTCATAAGATTTTCAATGGCACATTCGTGATTGACGGCGAGGAAAAGCCCATGTCGCTGTTCAAACTTATTAAGAAAACTTCTCAGGTCAACCCCAATAAGCTCGTTTCGGCATACAAGGACAATGTAGCCTTTGTCGACGGCCCTAAGGTTGACCAATTTTATCCTGTAAACCCCGACCGTCCGGATTATTTTGAGGTAAAGGATCTTGATACGGTAATATCGCTCAAGGCTGAAACCCACAACTTCCCCACTACTGTCGAGCCTTTCAATGGCGCCGCCACCGGTACTGGTGGTGAGATTCGCGACCGTCTTGGCGGAGGCAAAGCCTCTCTGCCAATCGCAGGAACTGCGGTTTATATGACCTCGTATCCCAGAATGGCACCCGAACACCGCTGGGAACTCATGATGAATCCGAGAGTATGGCTGTATCAGACTCCTTGTGACATCCTTATCAAGGCATCGAACGGTGCCAGCGATTTCGGCAACAAGTTTGGTCAGCCGCTTATCTGCGGATCACTCCTGACATTCGAGCATGAGGAGAACGGCAAGCAATATGCCTACGACAAGGTAATCATGCTCGCCGGCGGAGTTGGTTTCGCTGCTAAGAAAGATGCGCTAAAGGGACACCCTGTTGCCGATGAAAAAGTAGTGGTGATGGGTGGCGACAACTATCGCATCGGTATGGGCGGCGGTGCGGTGTCATCTGTTGAGACAGGTCAGTATGACAATGCCATTGAGCTGAACGCCGTACAGCGTGCCAACCCTGAAATGCAGAAACGTGTCAGCAACGTGATACGTGCTCTTGCCGAAAGTGACAACAATCCGATTGTGTCGATTCATGATCATGGCGCAGGCGGACATCTTAATGCTTTGTCGGAACTTGTTGAAGAGACCGGCGGTAAAATCCATATCGACGCACTGCCCGTAGGAGACAAGACGCTCTCTGCAAAAGAGATTGTTGGCAATGAGAGTCAGGAGCGCATGGGCCTCGTGATTGAAGAGAAGGACATTGACTATGTACGTACAATCGCCGAACGCGAGCGTGCTCCGTTCTATGTGGTAGGCGAGACTACCGGCGACGACCGTTTCGTATTCGAACAGGCCGACGGAGTTAAACCTATCGACCTTGGTATGGCTGATATGTTTGGCAACTCGCCCAAGACAGTCCTTACCGATACTACAGTAAATGTACAATATAAGGATGCGGTTTATGACGAAAACCGTATTGAAGAATATCTGACCGACGTGCTTTCGCTTGAGGCGGTGGCATGTAAGGATTGGCTGACCAACAAGGTCGACCGTTCGGTCACAGGCAAGGTCGCGCGTCAGCAGTGTCAGGGCGAGATTCAGCTCCCTCTGAGCGACTGTGGCGTAGTGGCGCTTGATTACCGTGGAAAAGCCGGTATCGCCACATCTATCGGTCATGCTCCCCAGGTTGCTCTGATTGATGCCGCCAAAGGTTCTGTAATGGCAGTTGCAGAGGCCCTTACAAATATCGTGGGTGCTCCTATGGCTGATGGCCTGAAAAGCGTGTCGCTGAGTGCCAACTGGATGTGGCCCTGCAAGAATCCGGGAGAGGATGCCGCTCTTTATCGTGCTGTGGAGGCATGTTCCGACTTCGTTTGCGAGCTTGGAATAAACATTCCTACCGGCAAGGATTCGTTGTCAATGACCCAGAAATATGGCGATGATAAGGTATATGCACCCGGTACTGTAATTATTTCAGCAGCAGGTGAGGTGAGCGATGTGCGCCGTACTCTCACTCCCGTGCTTCAGGCTAAGCCCTCTACATTATATTATATAGATTTCTCCGGCACCTCGCTTGCGTTGGGCGGCTCGGCTCTGTCACAGGTACTCAATGCTATCGGCAGTGAGGCTCCTTGTGTTTCCGATGCCAAGCAGTTTGCTGCAACTTTCAATGCCGTACAGACTCTTGTAAAGAAGGGAATGCTTCTTGCCGGGCATGATGTCGCCGCTGGCGGTCTGGTAACTACGCTTCTTGAAATGGCGTTTGCCAATTGTGATGGCGGTATAGATTTCAATACCGAGGCATTTGTAGCAGCCGGCGAATCTGACCTTGTGAAGATTCTTTTTGCTGAGAATCCCGCTCTGGTAGTGCAGGTTGCTGATGACAAGTGTCAGCGTGTAGAAGATGTTTTGGCTGCCGCAGGTGTGCGCTTCTTTGCTATCGGTACACCTTCTGCCGAGCGTATGCTTACTGTAACCCATAACGGTGCAGATCACATTTTCTTCATCGACCACATGCGTGACGTATGGTTCCGTTCATCATATCTGATGGATGCCGTACAGAGCGGCGAGAAGTGTGCGGCAGAGCGCTTTGAAAACTATAAGAAGCAACCTATACGCTATCGCTTCCCGTCGGGATTCAAGGGCTCGCTTGCATCTCGCGGCTTGTCGCTACGACGTGATGGCAAATCTGGTGTACGTGCTGCAATCATTCGAGAAAAGGGTGTTAACGGAGACCGAGAAATGGCTTATTCGCTGTATCTCGCCGGATTTGATGTCAAGGACGTGCACATGACCGACCTTATGTCGGGTCGTGAGACACTTGAGGATGTCAATATGATTGTATTCTGTGGCGGATTCTCCAACTCCGATGTTCTTGGTTCTGCAAAAGGATGGGCCGGAGGTTTTCTCTGGAACGACAAGGCCAAGGCCGCTCTTGAGGCATATTACAAGCGTCCGGACACACTGAGTCTTGGTATATGCAATGGCTGTCAGCTTATGATTGAGCTCAATCTCATAAATCCGGAGCATAAGCGCAAGACAACCATGGCGCATAACGTAAGCCATAAGTTTTAATCGCAGTTCCTTGGCCTTACCATTCCAAATAACGACTCTGTCATGTTTGGATCACTCTCCGGCTCGTATCTCGGTATATGGGTTGCGCATGGTGAGGGACGCTTCAACCTGCCTGAACCGCTCTCAAGCTATAATATTGTTGCAAAATACAACTACAATTCTTATCCTGCCAATCCCAACGGCAGCCGTGGAGCTGTTGCCGGTCTGGCGTCGGCCGATGGCCGTCATCTGGCTATGATGCCCCACCTGGAACGCGCCATCTTCCCATGGCAGTGTGGCTACTATCCTGCCACACGTCGCTCTGAGGATGTCACACCCTGGATTGACGCATTTGTCAATGCCCGTCGCTGGATTGAGGACAAAACCAAATAACCTATTTAAAGATTCACAGTTTCTATGGGTGGCTTTTTCGGCGTTGCAAAACGCAAAGAATGCATCAACGAGCTATTTTACGGAGTTGACTATAACTCCCACATGGGTACAAAGCGCGCAGGCATAGCAACATGCAACAACGGCGTTTTTACCCGCTCGATACACAATATCGAGAACAGTTATTTCCGTTCGAAGTTTGAGGGCGACCTCAAAGACTTTACCGGAAATGTCGGTGTCGGTGTCATAAGTGACACCGACGCCCAACCTATTATCGTAAACTGCC
>NZ_JAIDKI010000187.1 GCF_029051885.1 Muribaculum sp. | reverse complement strand
CTCCTTCGTCACATGTCGAAAATCGTCTCAAGCTATACGACCCTGGCGGCAACATTTATTATTAAACAAGCTCTAAAGTTTTCTAAGTTCTACCTGAAGGCTACAGGCTTCTTTCCATGAAGACAGATGACTGTTCCATTCCGGTATATCTGCCAGCGGAATGCGCGTAGTCACTATATCCATACTCTTTGTCATAGTCACCGCGGCGCCATCGCATGCAAATGTGCATGTTAAACGCCCATACGGACATTCCGCCACATAATTTTCAGGCAACACGACACTATATCCGTCAGGAATCTCTACGACAGTACGCCTTTCTATCAATGCTGGCACTTTGAATTCAAAGTCAGCACGACGGTCGTCAAGATCAATACGTGAACCAAACGGCCCGTCAGAAGAATTCAGGTCAAGATACACCGCATCACCGGCTACGGTCACAGCCGACTTGTTATATACCGGAGCTGAAAGAGTCACAATGCCAGGCACAGAAGTGTCGTACTCAATGCTGTCCTCAAAAGCAATCACACGAGAATCCGGCACAAGCATCTTGGACAAAAGTTCATTCATATGCTGTCGGGGCACATTATTGAATATTGACACAAAGCGCTCGGCCATGTCCTCCTGACAGCGACGCACAGCCTTCCCGGCAAGGCCTTCAGAGGTAAGTCGGTAATCATACGTTATCACATCGTCCGATATACGTGCAGATTCCAGCGGTATATCCACCATCTGATATCCGTCAGGTAGTATCATCATGGCATCCTTCCCACGTATACCCCATGGAGTATGATGCATAGAAATCTGCCCGTTGGTCGGGTCAAGAAACAGCGAGGCACCGTTTTCGCCGGGGACAATGCATATCATATGGTTTGAAGCCGCCAGCGATGGATTTTCCGCAATCCCGTAGGGTATGGAACGCGTACCCACAATAGCCACATGTGCGTCGACCCCAACACGGTTGAGCAATGTGGCGAGCAACATTGACATACCCTTGCAGTCGCCATAGCGCTTGCGCAGAACCTCAGCAGGAGAATCCGGACGATATCCGGCCTCGCCTTCCTCAAAAGCCACATACCGTACATTGCTCTGTACATACCGATATATCCGCTCTATGCTTTTTTCACGGTCTTTCGTGTCGCCAAGTATGTTCCTTACAATACCTGCCGCATCCGGAATCACGGTATCCACGTCAAGAAGCCGGCGATGATAGCGGTAAAGCGAATCAGTATCCGGAAAATATCCCTTCACCATTATATATGGCAGAGAAGCCTTTGGCGACGGGGCCGACTTGTCATCGGCCGCAGGGCCGACATCGGTCAGTGTATACGTTATCCGACGAGAGCCATCAGGTGCCTTAGTCTCGGAGCGCACTATTCCCTCTGACGGAAAGTTCCTGTCGAGGAGTTCGATATCCGTAAGAGAAGCCGGAATCTCTACAGAGATTGTCTTATTGCGTATCGGATATTCGCCAAGAGGGAAAATACCGGTAAAATATGCCGGGTCTGTGAATGTGCGGCGAAACTGTGCTTTTGCCTTCTTATTGCTGCTGAGATAGAAATCAAAGTAACACACCTTACTGTCATCGTGGAATACAGACGGAGAATTCACATTACGGTACTGCGGCTTACCGCCAGATGCCTTATTGAGGCGTATGGTATTGTCATGAAATATGTGAGGCTGGATATTCTCCGAACGTCTGGTGGCAAGATACTCGTCGGCAACCGTATGTACTACCTCAAAACCATCTTTTACCGACACAAAACGATATACTTCCTTACCCTCGGATATCACAACATTATCGTCGGTAAGAGCGGCGCCGACAGGCATTATAGCTGTAATAGCGAGCGCTGTGGCAGATAAAATGCGTCTTGTCATGTAGAATAAGGTTAAGAATTTGTTTAAAACCCCTAATTTACGCACACGCCATCTAAAAAAGTGTGATTAAAATCACACTTTGCTATCAATATCCAAAAAAGAACATAAAGTCGGAAAAATCGACTATTTCCGCATACGTGTACGCATACGCGACAATGTCTCACGCGTCACCCCGAGATATGACGCTATTGCAGATGTCGACATCAAGGTCATGACCTCCGGCATACGGTCGAGGAGTTCGGCATAGCGCGACTCAACCGACTGACAACGATATGAAATACCTCTCATCATGAAGGCATAGGCTATGGCATACGTAAACCGAAGCCTGTAATCGGGAGATATCGTGTCCATATGGCTGACAACAGCATCCAACGCAAGCACCGATACCTCGGAAGTACACAATGCCTTCACGTCAAAACCTGATTTCCGTCCGGGCATCATGGAGATATACGCGCCTACCAGCTCATCGGCAAACGCAAGTGAGCATGTCTGGTCATCTCCTCTGTCGTCAGGTCTTATAAATGCAAATCCTCCGGAATTTACCACACCGATTTCAGGCGCATTCACACCAATCCTACAGAAACATTCACCCTTACGGTACACGCGGCATTCTCCATGCCCACGTATATAATCCCGCAGTGGCGCCATGTCAAATACATCATAAAGTTTAAGATCGGCCATATCGACAAAAAGTATACTGCATATGCAAGTCTGACACGGACAGCAACACCTCAGTGTGGATTACATGATTTTAGAACTCCAACAGGCGTGTCGACAGATTGAGCATAAAAGTGGTAGCACCGGTATGTGGCTGTGCCAAAGCTATCCCGACTGAAAATCTGCTCACATTTATACCGGCACATGCCGAAAATCCACTGAGCATATTACGGGAATATGTGCCCATGTCAGTGCGTGTCTTGTAGTTGTATCCCACTCCTATATATAATCTGTCGGACGGCAACCACTCCACACCGAATACAAGATGACGGAACAGATTGGAACCAAACGAATCCTTCTTCTCCATGTCGCTGCCGGCAGAGCCATCGCCGGCATCATAATAAGGCAGATGCCATTTTGTAAGATTCCATGCTGTCACCGACAGACGCAACGGCACATCGGCAAGCTGCTTGCTCAATCCAAGACGCAAATCCACCGGCAAGCGGTCATAGCTCTCGTTAAACCTCTTTATCTGGCCTCCGAGATTGGCCACAACAGCCGAGAGAGAAACGCCATTGTCGGGATTATAGTAATTGATTCCGAGATCGGTGGCAAGTGCAAACGCCGAATATGACTCATAGGCAGAATATAGCCCTTTGACAGTGATACCACCACGAAGAGTTTCGGTTATATCATGACTGTATGTAGCAGAAAATGCAATATCCTTGGCCGAAAAAGTACCGGTAATATTACCCGACACATCGGCTGCCTTCATATCACCATAGCCGAAATACTGTATCCCGGCCGCCCAGGCACTATGCTCTCCGGCGGCCATACCATACCTGACACCGGCGAAATTTGCCCCGCCCACATAGTGCATATAATTAAGCCCCAACTGATTACCCACCTCCGGACCCAGCAGACCCGGATTCTGGTCAATAGAGTTTATATCATCATCGACAATAGATATGTTCACACCACCAAGCCCATAAATCCGGCTTGACGATGTTATATTCAGAAAATTATATGCCGTCGAGCCATCTGCGGCACATACCGGAACCATTCCGCCGGCCACAAGCGCGACTATAAATGATATTATATGAAGTCGTATCGTCATTACTGTTACCATTGCAGGAACCGCGCATACGATTCCTGTATTTAAAAACGAATTTCTTCGCGCCATATTGCACTCCTCGCCCGTGAAAATGCAAATAAACTTAAAACATCGCTAAACAAATCGAAAATTGCGGACAGACTGTTGCATTTAACATAACGGCACTATAAATTTGCAGATGTTGAAAGCACGGACGCCTCTCTTACCGGCATTGCAGCTACATACCACTCACATGTTTTATGATTAAAAAATCTACTCACGACTTATCTCTACTGCCCCTCTCCACCATCCTGCTTATCGCGGCATTCATGTTGTCGGCACGCTCGGCCCATGCACAGATGAGACGCATAGCCGTGCATACCACCGACCAGTCGCTCGCCCTCACCGAAATAAACCCGGGCCATAACTTCTGTGCCGATGTAATCGAGGCATACGACTTCGAGACTGTCGATGAGCCGCCAACATTTCCCGGCGGATACGGCGCTCTGATGCAGTTTATCAACGCATCTCGCACATACCCTGCAGCCGCCTACGCCCGAAAGATACAAGGACGAGTGCTATGCTCATTTATCGTACAGCCCGATGGAGAGATTACCCACATCAATGTGCTGCGCAGCATCGAGCCGTCACTTGACAGAGAGGCCGTGAGGATACTTGACGAAATGCCACGCTGGCACGCCGGACGAATGGGAGGCAACAATGTGCCGGTCTACTGCATATTCCCGATAACATTCAGATTATAACCATATTATTTACCATATCAGATAGCGTGTCAGGAACCGGTTTCCTGACACGCTATCAACTTTATAGGGTTTTATCATCATTTTTCGGGAAATTAGTGTTATATTCGCAAACTAAATAACCACAAATACATTTTGATTATGGCAAACAAACGCAATCTCAAAAAGGCCGTAAAAGCCGTATGCGGCAACATAGCCGGCGAATGCATCATAGCCCGCAACCTCATCCCCGGCATCGACGCCGACAAGATGAATAAAACTGTAATCGAGATAGCCGATCTCCAGTACCAGACCATTGCCAACGTCTCATTCTCATTCGACAAAGGCAAAAAAGCGTTTGAAAACGCCCACGACTATAAGGTAGCCCGCGATAAATATTTCCGCAAAGCCTATACAAAGCTCACCTCCGACTTCAACAAAGGCATTGAAAATATCGTGGCTCAGATGAACGAAGCCCTTCCTGCCGCACAGAAAGAAGCCAACGTTGCCGCTGCTAAATAAAGGATATCCGACTGATTATGGGTTTATCCAAATGGCTGCTGCGTATGGCAGGATGGACGGTTGAATATACCGTACCCGACTATCCCAAATGTATAATATGCGTGGCTCCACACACATCCAACTGGGACTTCATACTCGGCGAACTGACCATACGCTCCATAGGCCGCAAGGCCGGATTTTTAATGAAAGAATCCTGGTTTCGCTGGCCTCTGGGGGTGATATTCCGCGCTATCGGAGGCATACCCGTGCCGCGCAAAAACAAAAAACAGTCGCTCACAGAGGTAATTGTAAGGAAATTCCGCGAATCCTCGCGCCTGGTACTTGCAATAACTCCCGAAGGCACTCGCAAGGCCACGGCAAAATGGCATAGCGGATTTCTCTACATAGCCCGCGACGCCGGTGTGCCTCTGGTACTCGGCGCCATCGACTACAAATACAAGCGTATCGTAGTCGACCGATGCTATACACCTACGGGCGACATCGAGCAGGATATGCGCAACATCAAGGAATATTATAGCCGCTTTCACGGACGTTATCCCGATAAATTCATTACCGATTAGCCAATGACCAGCAACAATCCAAGGCCTCACCTCAACGGACCGCTGACCGTAGCGGCAATCGGACTGGATATAGCTGTCTCCGACAAGAAATCCAACCTCAAGGCTGCATCAACAGCAATAGAGGCCGTTGCCGGACACGCCGACATAGCGGTTCTGCCTGAAATGTTTTCCACAGGATATATACTCCAGGCCGACACCGCCCGCAACCTTGCCGAGCCATCCGACGGCCCTACTATAGAATGGGCCGCCAGGCTCGCTTCGGCATGCAATCTGGCTATAGCCGGATCGTTCATCGCACTTGACCACGACGGACGGCTGTTCAATCGGGCATTCTTTACAGAGCCATCCGGAGAGACGACCTATTACGACAAGCACCACCTGTTTTCAACCGGAGGCGAGGACAAAGTTTACACTCCCGGACGAAAGAAGATACCGACAATACGATTCAGAGGCTGGAACATAGCATTAGCCGTGTGTTACGACCTGAGGTTTCCCGTATGGCTACGCAACAGCCACAACGGATACGACCTGCTCATTATAGTTGCAAACTGGCCCGACTCAAGAGCATATGCCTGGAAGCAACTGCTCATCGCACGTGCTATTGAAAACCAGGCATACGTAGTCGGATGCAACCGCACAGGAAGCGACGACTTCGGCAACTACTCCGGCACCTCTTCCATAATCGACCCCAAAGGGAAGACAATGGGCACTGAGGCACACTTGCCCGACGGAACACAATGTATCATGGGGCGGATATCCCACTCCTCACTCTACGAATTCCGCGAAAAATTCCCGGTACTTCTCCACGGCGACAGCTTTACAGTTGATTAACAATCAGCCTTACACGATTCAGGACAGTTACAAACAACTGCTCCCACCACAAATTAAAACAACATAAACAAAGGGGTGCCACTCCATAAAGTGTGCTGAGATTATACCCTTCGAACCTGACGCGGGTAATGCCGCCGAAGGGATTGTTTTCCATCCCGGACAACCGGGTCCGGATTCTTCCGGAAACAGGAGCAACACACACAGTCTCAGCACCGGAGCGACACTGCGGATTTTCAGACCATAATGCTGAGATACATACCCGTACTATCAATCGCAGGCTCCGACTCATCAGGCGGAGCCGGAATCCAGGCCGACATCAAGACAATGTCGGCAATAGGAGTATATGCCATGACGGCAATCACGGCAATTACCGTACAGAACACCCTCGGAGTAACAGCCGTACAGGCCATACGCCCGGATATAGTCACAGGGCAGATTGATGCGGTATTCGCCGACATCCCCCCTAAAGCCATAAAGATTGGTATGCTGTTTGACGCCTCTACGGCTGCGGCTGTAGCCGATTCGCTTGCATGCCACAAAGCCACAGGCATAGTGCTCGATCCGGTAATGATTTCCACATCAGGCTCACGGCTTCTCGCCGAGGATGCTGTCGACGTAATCGTGCGGCGACTTATACCGATGGCCGACATCATAACCCCCAACGCTATGGAAGCCGAAGCCCTTACCGGCACAAAGAATCCAGAAACACAGATAGAACGCCTGCGCGAAACGGGAGCGAAGTCAATCCTGATAAAGGGAGGTGACGCCGAGACTCTCCTCGACACCGTGACCGACTGGCTGTACACCCCGCAAAAAGGCATAATGAAGCTCCGGGTGCCACGAATACGCTCAGCCAACACCCATGGCACCGGCTGCACACTATCGTCGGCCATAGCATCATACATGGCTATCGGCCATGATATTACCGATGCCGTGATGAAAGCGAAAGAATACATATCAGGTGCCATCAAGGCCGGTGCCGATGTGACAATCGGACATGGACACGGCCCGGTAAACCACCTTTTCGCGCCGTCGGCCCTGCGCATAGACAAATAATTCTTACGTGCACACCCATCTTTTCCAACACCCCGTGCGTTCTGCATAAGAGAACATACTCTAACAAATACCACGATATATTATGGAAGTAACTGTCAACGACAAGAAAATAAACATACCCGACCATACCTCGCTCCAGGGAGCCCTTAATCTGGCCGGAATAAATCCCGAAGGTGTAGCCACAGCTCTCAATGGCGAAGTAGTGCCGATGATTCAACGCGACTCCACCATTCTCAAAGAAGGCGATTCAGTGCTTGTAATCCAGCCATTCTATGGCGGTTAAGCAGTAACCACTATTTTTTTGACCTAATTGACATGCTGAGGATTGCCATCACACCGCCCGATATACGCACCGGAGAAGCCGATGCTATAGCAGCCATACTTGATGCCGGATGGGACTTCGTACATCTGCGCCATCCCGACGCATCGTTGCGCGACATGCGCAATCTGATTGAAAGTATCAATCAGCGCAATCACTGCCGGCTCAAGTTGCATGGTCATTTTGATCTGCTGTGCGACTTCAATCTTGGCGGCATACACCTCAACCGGAGATACCCGGAAGCACCGTCCTACTTCAAAGGCAATATATCGCGTAGCTGCCACTCAATAGCCGAAGCCAAAGAATGCGCTCATGACTACGACTATATAACTCTGAGCCCGATTTTTCCGAGCATATCAAAGCCCGGCTACCATGGTTCTTTTACTGAGGAAGAACTATCGGACATTCCTCCTCACAAAGTGGTGGCTCTCGGAGGCATCACACCTGAAAGAGTGAGCGAGCTGCGTCGTCTGCCCTTCGCAGGATACGCCGTATTAGGCTACCTGTGGGATGATGTCGGCAATGCCGGCATATCAGAGCGTCTTGATGCATTCGCTCATATATAGTCAGCATCCTCAATCAGAATAATCATCTACACAATACATATGCTTCAATTTATCACACACCCGTCACCGCGTTTTTCAATCACGGAAGAGGTGCGACTTGTGCTCGAAGGGGGCTGCAAGTGGATTCAATTGCGCATGAAAGACGCATCTTACGACGAGATGCGTGCCACCGCGCTGGAAATAATACCCCTCTGCAAAGAGAACGACGCAATAATGGTAATCGATGACAACGTCAAGCTCACCGAAGAGCTCCGTGTGCACGGAGTGCATCTCGGCAAGAACGACATGCCGCCACGACAGGCCCGCGAGGAACTGGGTCCGCATGCAATAATCGGAGTCACTGCCAATACAGCCGATGATATCCTCGCCATGCGCGGAATCGATGTCGATTACGTTGGCCTCGGACCATTCCGATTCACCACAACCAAGAGCGCACTGTCGCCCGTAATCGGTCTTGACGGATACCGCGACATAATGTCGGCCATCCGCGCTGCAGGCAGCGAGCTCCCAGTAGTGGCAATCGGAGGCATCACCCTTGACGACATCACTCCTCTGATGGAAACAGGAGTCAACGGCGTGGCTATGTCCGGAGCCATAATCAATGCTCCCGACCCTACCGACTACACCGCAAAGGTGATAGAAGCTCTCAACCGCTATCAATAACACAATAATACACTCACATTATCAGCAATGGACAAACTTATAATCGGAGGACGTGAATTTACATCGCGCCTCTTTATGGGAACAGGCAAGTTCAGCAGCAACCGCCTCATGCTTGAGGCGATACTTGCCTCCGGTTCGCAGATGATAACAGTGGCCATGAAGCGTATCGACATGGACAATGCCGACACTGACGACATGCTTGCCCACATCAACCGCGACAATGTTCAGTTTCTACCAAACACCTCAGGAGTACGCAATGCAAAAGAAGCTGTGCTCGCTGCCCATCTCTCACGTGAGATTTTCCATACCGACTTCCTTAAACTGGAGATTCATCCCGACCCGAAATACCTGTTGCCCGACCCTATCGAGACACTGAAAGCCACCGAGCAGCTTGCCGCCGAGGGATTCCATGTGCTCCCCTACATTCAGGCCGACCCTGTGCTGTGCAAGCGTCTGGAAGATGTGGGCGCAGCTGCGGTAATGCCGCTGGGCGCTCCTATCGGCACCAATAAAGGCCTGAAGACACGCGACCTGCTTGAAATCATCATAGCAGAGAGCCGAGTGCCTGTGGTTGTCGATGCCGGACTTGGCGCGCCATCCCATGCCGCCGACGCATTGGAAATGGGTGCCGACGCCGTACTTGTCAACACTGCGATTGCTGTTGCAGGCGACCCTGTTGCCATGGCCGATGCATTCCGTCTTGCCGTAGAAGCCGGACGAAAGGCATATCTTGCCGGACTCGGACGCGTAAGCCACCGGGCCGAAGCATCGTCTCCACTCACATCCTTTCTATCATAAAGATACACCAGCATTCATCCCGATATGAAAATCAACGACATCGACGTACGCAACTACCCGTCGTCGGAAAAAGTATATATCCACGGCAAACTCCACGATATCGACGTCCCCATGCGCCGTATCGACCTTACCCCGACTGTAAAGATTGTAAATGGCGAAAGACTCACACGCCACAACGACCCGGTCTACGTATATGACACATCAGGCGTATACACCGACCAGTCAGTGACCGTCGACATCAACCGCGGAATCCCGCGCACACGCGAAAAATGGATTGCAGCTCGCGAAGACCTCGAACAACTCCCTGAAATAACATCGGAGTACGGACGCCAGCGCGAGGCCGACAAAAATCTCGACTCCATACGCTTCGCCCACCGTTATGCGCCGCGCCGCGCCAAAGAAGGTTGCGCCATAACTCAGATGGCTCTTGCACGCCGAGGAGTAATCACACCCGAAATGGAGTATGTGGCCATCCGCGAGAATCTCAATAACGAGGCCCTTGGCATCCACTCCGACATCACCCCCGAAATGGTACGCGAGGAAGTAGCGGCCGGAAGGGCTGTGATACCGGCCAACATCAACCACCCCGAGAGCGAGCCAATGATTATCGGCCGGAAATTCCTTGTAAAGCTCAACACCAATATCGGCAATTCAGCCCTGTCGTCGGGCATAGAGGAAGAGGTCAGCAAAGCCGTATGGAGCTGCTATTGGGGCGGCGACACACTGATGGACCTCTCGACAGGCGACAATATCCACGAAACACGCGAATGGATAATCCGCAACTGCCCCGTGCCGATGGGTACAGTGCCCGTATACCAGGCCCTGGAGAAAGTCAACGGAGATGTGGCGAAACTCACATGGGAGATATACCGCGACACTCTCATCGAACAGGCCGAACAAGGCGTCGACTACTTTACAATCCATGCCGGAGTGCTTCGCCGTCATGCCGACCTCATCTCCGAGCGCCTTACCGGAATCGTGAGCCGAGGAGGGTCAATCATGACTCAATGGGCCGTAATGCATGGAGAGGAAAACTTCCTTTACACACATTTTGATGAAATCTGCGAGATACTTGCCCGCTACGATGTAGCCGTATCGCTGGGCGACGGCATGCGCCCCGGCTCAATCCACGATGCCAACGACACTTCACAGTTCCTTGAACTCGATGTGCTAGGCGAACTCACCGAGAAGGCCTGGGCCCACGGAGTGCAGGTGCTGATTGAAGGCCCTGGACATGTGCCCATGCATAAGATCCGCGAAAACATGGATCGCCAGATATCATCGTGCCACGAAGCCCCCTTCTATACCCTCGGCCCGCTTACCACCGACATCGCTCCCGGCTACGACCATATCACCTCTGCCATCGGAGCCGCACAGATTGCGTGGATGGGTACTGCAATGATATGCTACGTCACTCCCAAAGAACACCTCTCGCTCCCCGACCTCGAGGATGTACGCAACGGCGTGATTGCCTACAAGATTGCAGCACATGCGGCTGACCTTGCCAAGGGACACCCCGGAGCACAGGTACGCGACAACGCCATGAGCCGCGCACGCTACGAATTCCGGTGGAAAGACCAGTTCAATCTCTCGCTCGACCCCGCACGTGCCCGCCAATATTACGTAGAGAGCCACAAAGCCGACGGCGACCACTTCTGCACAATGTGCGGTCCCAACTTCTGCGCCATGCGCATATCACAGTCTGTCGCCGACGACTGCGCACGTTAACATCTCGGTTTCTTAGAAACTGTTTAAGAGCTTGTTTAATAATAAATGTTACCGTCAGGGCGGTCAATCGTCGAGCATATTTTCGCTTGTGATGAGG
>NZ_JAIDKI010000186.1 GCF_029051885.1 Muribaculum sp. | reverse complement strand
ATGTCGGGGTGAGAAGACTCGAACTTCCGACCTCCACGTCCCGAACGTGGCGCGCTGCCAACTGTGCTACACCCCGATGGCATTTGCGACTGCAAAGATAAGCAATTATCTTGCAGTCGCAAAAACTTTTTTGTAATTTTTATCGGCGCAGATGTTAAATTGGGCGCAACCCGCTGGCCGATAGTTTGTAATGATTATCGCTACGGGCGATTATTTGGCTACCTTCTCGGTCTTTACAGAGCCGTCGGCATAGGTGGATACCTTTACGAAGATACCTGCGGCGGGTTCGGCGGTCTCAATGCCGTTGAGGTTGAAGTAGGTCACCTTTACGGGGGCGCCTGCTGCAACAGTCTCGTCGATACCGCTTGTGCCGAGCTCGAGCGGAGTGTCGAGAGCGAGTTTGGCATAACCTCCGATTGTGCGCTCCGATGTGCGGGCAACGGCATATGTGATCCATCCTCCGAAATTGAGTTCACTTCGGTTGGTGACGGGTTCTGATTCGAGAGGTGCGGCTTCTACATCCCACAGTGAATCGCTGTCTTTTCCGTCAAAAGGATATAAGCCATACTGATAGCGTGAGTTGCGGATGTAGATATAGTCATCAGCGTTGGTGGTGTATGTGAACTTTCCGTCAACTGATTTTTGAGTGAGTTCAACGCATGAAGGGAGGTTGTCCCAATTGTACACGTAGAGTTTGTTGCCGTCTACTTTGGTATACACGCCATAAGTCATTACTTCTGCATCTTCGATGGGAGATGCATAGTTTTCATCCTCGATGTCCCAGTTTACGTCGCGGCGTTGTATGGTCATAGTCGCGTTCGGGGTTATTATCTTGGTGGATAATGGCTTGTCGTACTTCTTTGTCATCGAAGTGAAATAAGGATGAACGGCTACGATGTTCCACGAATCGAGAGTGATACCAGACTCGCTGATGGTTCCGGTCACGGTTGATTTGGTGAACGCATCGTCCATTGGAGAGCTGAGGTTGGCTGCTTCCTCGCTTACTACCATGAGGTAATAGTTCATATTGTCGTCTTCGTTGAATTCCGAGCTGAAGGTATATGGCGATACTGAAACAGTCCCGTTTTCCCAATCTACATTCATGCGCAGCGGCAGCCCCTCTCCATTGAAGTTCTGTATCTGAATCAGAGTCTTGTTTGATTCGTCGGCATATTCCGGCCCAACGGTTGCGCTTAGAGCGAATGAGTTGTCGCTAAAGTCATTAATCTGAATCGTCAGTTTGGCGAGCTGTTCGGCAGAAAGAGGTTCCATTGCGTTGATGGCTACAGCACCACACATGGCAAAAGCAAAAAGTAAAGTTTTTTTCATACGAAAAATTTATTAAATGATTGGATAGATAATTATTAGAATGGCGTTCAGGAGCGTCGCGGATAGGACATCTCCCGAACGCCGTTGAGATTATATTATTTCACAAAATATTTGCGGGCTACGGTGCGTCCGTCGGCGAGGGTCATGCGTGCTATGTAGCATCCGGCGGCCGGTGTTTCCTGGCCGAGTTCCACTCCCGACAGGGTGTAGAAAGTCACGGCTGTCACTTCGGCGCTGTCGATGTCGATACCGTCGATGCCGCTTCCGCCAATGGCGGTTACATTCCATCCCTTGGCCTGTGCTGCGGCAACGTTGGCCCCTGCGGTGCCGGGCATGGAGCTGATGTCGAGCATGGTGATCCATTCGCTTCCTTCAAGGGGTGCCATGTCGCTTACGTCGATAAGGCCGGCAATCATGTTGTTGATGGCGGCAGTCTCCATGGCATTGCCCTGGACTGATATGCCGCAGAGGTCCTTGTTGGCGGTGATGTCGAGCGAGGTCAGCATGTTGTTTTCGGCAGCCAGGCGGCGCAGCATGGTGTTCTTGCTGATGTCGAGTGCAGTCAGGCGGTTGTTGCCGCATTCGAGCAGGCTCAGATAGGTGTTGGCGCTTAGGTCAAGCTCGCTTAGGTTGTTGCCGTCGGCCTTGAGCCAGTAGAGTGCGGTGAGTTTCGACAGGTCGAGCTTGCCGATTTTGTTGCCGCCGACAGTCAGCTGCGAGCAGTAGGGCGAATTGCTGAGGTCGAGCTCGGTCAGCTCGTTGTTGTTGGCGTGGAGCAGGCGCAGGTTGGTCAGACGCGAGATGTCGAGCGCTCCGATGTGGTTGTCGCTTACGTTCATCCACGAGATGTTGGGGTTGCCCGAGAGGTCGAGAGTGCTCAACTCATTATTATATAGGTAGAGGCCGGTGATTGTGGGCGCTACGCTGATGTCGATATCGGTCAGACGGTTGACGCTCACATTGAAGGTCTCGATTACCTTGCAGTCGGCCAGGCCTTTCACTTCGGCGATTTCGTTATCACCGGCATAAAGGTCCTCGAGGGCGTTCAGTCCGGTGAGGTCGAGCGAGGCTATACGGTTGCCGTAGATGTTGATGTCGCGCAGCCCGGTGCGGTTGGCGATGTCGATAGCGGTCAGGGCGTTGTTCTCGCAGTTTACCTCTACGAGATATGCGTGGGCCGGCAGCAGCAGTTCGCTTACATTGTTGTCATCGATATCTACCGACGAAAGTATGGCCATGGAGCGCAGGTCGAGTGTGCCGCTCAGGCGGTTGCCGTAGATGGTGAGCACACGCAGATTGGCGCAGTTGCTGAGGTCGAGCGCCGAGATATTGTTGTCTTCGGCATATATGCCTGTGAGTTTTGTGTTGCGGGTCACATCAAGCTCCGTCAGCTCATTCTTTCCGAGCTGAAGCATGGTGAGTTCCGGAGCGTTCGACAGATTGACTGCTGTAAGGCCCTGGCCTTCGATTCTCAGTCGCGAGAGGCCTTCGGCATATATGGCGGCCACGGTCGAGCCGTTGAGCGGCAGAGCCACGCCCTTGTCGGCATTCGGCTTCACATTGTCAACGGTGTACATGTCGTTGCCGACTTTTACCTTGAAGTTTCCGTCGGTAGTGCGGAAGTATATAATCACTTCCTGGTTAGCGCCGTTGAAGGTCAGAGTCGCGTTGGGTGCAGCCTCGCTTACATATTCATAAGCGCCTACATCGATGCTGCTGCCCATCACTCGCGGATTTCCGGCCATGTCGGTGGCCTCCTGTAGTCCGGAAGTCGAGGTTCCGGCATCGATAAACCCGCTCCCTGCTGCCAGGCTCCAGTCGGCCGAGGCGAGTGCGGCTTTCTGTTCGTCGGTAGTGGCAAGGCCGGTGAATGCGCTCGGTGCGGTGAAGTTTGATGCATCGGCGTCGGGGTTGCCGATACAGTTCGCTATACCCTTCATGGCTCCCGATTCGGGCCATTCGGCGATGTTTGATACGGCAGGGTCGGCCTTGCGGTTGGCATTGTGTTGCACTGTGCAGTTGGCGGCGTTGCCCGAACGGATGCAGATGCCCGCTCCGCGGAATGACATGTTGTTGTATACCACACATCCCAGCACGGTACCGCCCTGTATGAATATTCCGCCGCCTGAACCTCCGGCGTTATCACCATATTCGGTTGCTTCGGCCTTGCAGTTCCACACCCGGGCATGGGTCAGGGTGCTTCCGGTGGCTACGTTGATTCCGCCGCCGTTCAGACTCTGGCAGTCGGTTACAGTCACATTCTCTGCCGTAGCGGCATTAAGTACATTGTCATTCTGGTCAAGCACGCCTGTGGTGAAGAGGCCTCCTCCTGCCGATGAATAGCTGGTGGTTATGTGGCAGTCTTTGAGAGAGCCTCCGCTCTGGTATACGGCGCCCCCGGCGTCCTCGCCCACGCAATCTTCAAAAAAGCAACCCTCTACCCGGGCATTCTGGGCGAACAGTCCTCCGCCTATACCCATGGTATAAGATGCGTATGCATAGTTTTTGGAGAAGTGACAGTCGGTCACCGATGCGTCGCCGGCTCCGTTGAGGTATACGGCTCCTCCGGCCGAATTGATGTAGGCCTCATTGCGCAGGTAGCATGAATTCTCATAGAACCGGCACGCGTTGATGCTCACGTTGCCCAGCACGTATATGCCGCCTCCCGAGGCTTTGACACGGTAATTGTTTGCGTTGCCACCCTTGATGGTGAGTCCGTCGATTACGGTGTGCTGGCTTATTACTTCCGGCTGGTAAAGCAGGTGAGTGGCATTGTTCTGTGTGCCGGGTATCTGGCTGTCCTCCTTTTTCCATGTGTGGCGGTAGGTGGTGCCGGCGGTGATTTCGCGCTCCCACACGTCGGCCACGTCGTCGTCACCGTCGAGTATGGTCTCGTTGACCATCTCCCACGGGCGTCCACCGGCCTTGACGGCGCGCTCACTCCTGGAGGCCTCGGTACCGGCAAATCCGCCGTATATCGACACTCCGTCCTTTACAACAAATGTGCGCGAGTTGCTTACGCGTGAGTCGTAGATGCGTGTCGGGCGGTATGTGCCCCCGGCAATCCATATCTCATCGCCCGCTTTCGATGCATCTATTGCATCCTGCAGGTCGGTCATGGCCGTTGCCCACGACATGCCGTCGCCACTTTCCGCTCCGGCTTTCACATAGCGCACTTCGGCATAGGCCGATGCGCCGGCCGCCATCACTGCAACGGCGGCTATGCCCGCTATGCGTGCATATAGTCTCTCGTACATATCAATATAACTATAGTGTATTACTTTTCCATTTTTCGGGTGTGAGGCTATCGTCTTGCGAAGAATATCTCATTTAAATAATGCATATATTATTCGGAATATTTGCAAATATATGAAAACAATGCGAAAAATCGGTTGATTTAATCCCAATTGGATATGCAATTAACCAATTTTTGCAAAAAGACTCCGGGCCGTTAGGCTGTCTGTCCTGTCGGAAATATGATGATTCCGATATTTTCAGTGATTGTTGTAATGTCGGCCAAAGTCACTAACTTTGCATGACGGTAAGTCGAGATTGTGTTACGGCTTACTTGTTTTTTTAACTCATATAGAAATATCATGCGCATCGATATCATTACCGTACTTCCCGAGATGCTGGAGTCGCCGCTGGGCTGTTCCATACTCAAACGCGCCCAGGACAAGGGCCTGGTGGAAATCAAAGTACACAACCTGCGCGACTATACGACCAACCGCTACCGCAAGGTCGATGACTATCCGTTTGGCGGCGAGGCCGGTATGGTGATGCAGATTGAGCCTGTCGACCGTGCTATATCCGCGTTGAAAGCCGAGCGCCACTACGACGAGGTGATATTCACATCTCCCGACGGAGAGCAGCTCACACAGCCGATGGCCAACAGCATGTCGATGCTCGACAACATCATAATACTCTGCGGACACTACAAGGGTGTCGACCAGCGCATACGCGAGCACCTTGTGACACGCGAGATTACCATCGGCGACTATGTGCTCACCGGAGGCGAGATGCCCGCGCTGATTATCACCGACGCCATCGTGCGCCTGATTCCCGGTGCCATTGGCGACGAGCAGAGCGCGCTCTCCGATTCGTTTCAGGACGGCCTGCTCGCTCCTCCGATTTATACCCGCCCGGCCGAGTATAAAGGCTGGCGTGTGCCCGACATACTGCTTTCGGGCCATCAGGCGCGTATCGACGAGTGGCGCCACGAGCAGGCGATAGCACGCACACGCGAGCTACGTCCCAATCTGCTCAAGGATATCGGGCTCGACTGACAAACATCCTTGCCATGATTCTCAAAGAGATACATATCAACGGGTTCAAGAACATAGCCGAAGCCTCGCTGTGCTTCTCGCCCAAGGTCAACGCGCTGCTCGGAAACAACGGGATGGGTAAGAGCAATCTGCTCGACGCCATATATTTCCTGAGTTTCTGCAAGAGCTTTTCCGGCATGACCGACGCTCAGATAATACGCCGGGGCGAGAATTTCGCCATGGTCAGGGCCACATATCTGCGCCACGGCATCGACGAGCAGCTGTCGCTCGGCATCACTCCCGGGCGTCGCAAGTCGCTAAAGCGCCAGGGAAAGGAGTATCAGCGCCTGTCGGCCCACATCGGGGCCTTCCCGCTGGTGATGTCGTCGCCTCAGGATGTCGATATCATCCGTGGCTCTTCCGACGAGCGTCGCCGGCTTATGGATATGGTGATATCGCAGACCGACCCTATGTATCTCGATGCGCTGATACGCTACGGGCGTGCGCTCGACCAGCGCAACCGCATGTTGCGCGACGGCATAGCCGACGCCTCGCTATATGCGGCCGTTGAGATGCAGATGGATATCGCCGCCACTGCCATACATCAGGCCCGGGCGGAGTGGACCACACGCCTTACCGAGATATTCAGCCGCTACTATTCGGCAATCGCCGGCGACGACGCCGAGCAGGTGGAGCTGCGCTACGACAGTTCGCTCAACTCCGACGCCTCGCTTTCATCCCTTCTCGACTCGGCAAGAAGGCGCGACGAGGCCCTGCGACACACATCCGTTGGCCCGCATCGCGATGACCTTGAGATGCTTATCGACGGAATGCCTATGCGCAGAGCGGCCTCGCAGGGGCAGTGCAAGACATATGCCATAGCCCTGCGCCTTGCCCAGTACGACTTTCTGCGCGAAAATGTAGGCATGCGCCCGCTTCTGTTGCTCGACGACATTTTCGACAAGCTCGACGCCACACGCGTGGAGCGCATCATGGAGCTTGTGGCAGGCGCCGGATTCGGACAGATATTCATCACCGACACCAACCGTACTCACCTCGACGAGATAATACGTCGCACCGGTTCCGACTATTCCTTATGGAATGTCGACTCCGGAGTATTCTCACGTCTCTGAAGCAATACTCTCCTGCCATGAAGCGTACCGACCCTAAGTCAGTCAGCCGTATTATCGACGAATATCTCAGCCACGAGGGGCTCACTGCATCTGTCGACGAGCAGCGTGCGGCATATCTCTGGCCCGAGGTGGTAGGGCATGTGATAAACCGCTATACCACACGGCGGTATGTCGACAAGGGCGTGCTGCATGTATATATTTCCTCCGCTCCTCTTAAGCAGGAACTGTCATTCTGCCGCGAACGCCTTGTCGCGGATATCAATACTATGATCGGACGCCCGGTACTGACCGGAATTATGATTCACTGATTTTACCGACCGACATCTTTGGGGAGACTGCTGAAGGTTTCTTTGATTAGGTTAAAAAATGTGAAATCAAAGATTATTCTTAAACCTTTATTTGTCGAAATTTCCTTAAATGAACTATATTTGCGCCCGAACTGAGCGTCAATATATAATTAATTTGAACGCTTTTGTCTGAAGATAGTTTTTATTAAGTTAACCAAAGATAAATTTTAACATTTCGCGGGCGATTTATAATCAGTCCGTATACCAACGTTCCATCTCTCCGTATTCACGGGCATATGCCCGTCCATGCGCTTACACGCATGGAATAAATTCAAGTCTTATAGCAACATATCAACTAATATTTATTTAAACAAACTCTTGCATGAAGAACATTTGTTTCCAGATGAATCGGAAGGCATGGCTTGTGGCCATTATGGTCCTGTGTCTTTCATTCCCGGCTCTTGCACAGAAGATTACAGTGTCAGGTACTGTCACTGACAAGACCGGCGAACCCCTGATTGGGGCGAGTGTGCTCGCAAAAGGCACCCAGCAGGGCACAGCTACCGACTTCGACGGCAATTACCGTATCGACGTCGACGCCAACGCCACTCTCGTATTTTCCTATGTAGGCTACGACACTCAGAATGTAGCCGTCAACGGACGCACAACCATCGACGTAGTGCTCTCCGAAAACTCGGTTATGCTCAATGAGGTAGTGGCCATCGGCTACGGTACCGTCAAGAAGAGCGACGCCACAGGCGCCGTGTCAGCCATCAAGCCCTCCGAGGTGCAGGCCGGCCTGTCGACTTCGGCCCAGGACCTCCTCGTAGGTCGTTCGCCCGGTGTGGTTGTTACTACCGCCGGCGGTCAGCCTGAAGGCAAAGCCAACATCCAGATTCGTGGCGGCGCTTCGCTTTCCGCTTCCAACGAGCCCCTTATCGTTATCGACGGTGTGCCGATGGATACAAAGGGCACTCTCGGTTCGTCCAACCCTCTGTCGCTCGTCAACCCCGAGAGCATCGAGTCGATGACAATCCTCAAAGACGCATCGGCAACAGCAATCTTCGGTAGCCGCGCATCCAACGGTGTGATTATCATCACCACAAAGAAAGGTAGCTCGGGCGCGCCGACAGTCAACTTCGCCGCCAACATGTACATCAACACTCCGCGCAACTACATGGACATGATGTCGGCCTCACAGTTCCGCAACTTCATCATCAATGAATATGGCGAAGGCTCTTCGCAGGCCAACGCTCTCGGCAACGCTTCGACCGACTGGCAGAAAGAGGTGCTCCGTACCACCGTAAGCTCCGACTACAATCTCAGCGTGGGCGGCACATACCGTGCACTTCCCTACCGTCTGTCGGTAAGCTACACCAACAACAACGGTATCGTCGAGACCACCAAGATGGACCGCGCCACTTTCGGCCTCAACCTTTCGCCCAAGTTCTTCAACGGTCTCCTCTCCATCAACGCCAACCTCCGCGGCGCATACATCAACAACCGCTTCTACGAGGAGTCGGCTCTCGGCAGCGCTGTGAGCTTCAACCCGACTCTCCCCGTATATGCTCCCGACGGCAATATATTCCTCAACTACACCACCTATGCAGGCACTGCTGTAGCCGGTCCCAACACCCCGGGCTCGTCAATCAACACCCTCAAGGCCCTCAACCCCGTGTCGCTCATCAAGGAGTATGACTCGCAGTCCAAGGTGTTCCAGTCGATAGGCAACCTCCAGATTGACGGCGCTCTCCCCTGGCTCCCCGAGCTCCACGCCAACCTCAACCTCGGCTACGACATCTCGCGCTCGAATGTCGACAATATCCACAACGCGTACTCTCCCATGTCGTGGAAGAATGGTTCCGACCTCCCCTACGCCGGCGACGTGCTGCTCACTCCCGACCAGATTGGCACACAGAACTACGACATCAAGTCGACACGCGACGGACAGGGACGCACATTCCACGAACATCAGGTGAAGGCCAACCTCCTCCTCGACTTCTACCTTAATTATAAGAAAGAGTTTGAAAGCATCCGCTCCAACCTCGATGTTACTGCCGGCTACTCATGGCAGTCGTTCCGCTGGCAGGGCAACAGCCTTACCCGCATCAACTCCGGTGTCTACAACAACTTCCAGGCATATCCCACAAGCTACTACCGCAACGACCTCGCGCTCGTCAGCTTCTTCGGCCGACTCAACTACGGATTCATGGACAAGTATCTCCTTACCGTGACCGTACGCCGCGACGGCACATCGCGCTTCTCCAAGGACCACCGCTGGGGCACATTCCCCTCTGTAGCTCTCGCATGGCGCCTTATCGACGAAAACTTCATGGCATCGCTCCGTCCGGCGCTCTCCGACCTCAAGCTCCGTGTCGGATACGGTGTGACCGGTCAGCAGGACCTCGGCGACGACTTCTTCCCCTACCTGCCCGTATACGTTATCGGCAACAACGGCAACCTTGAGCCCAACACCACATCATATCCCAATCCCATCCCCGAGTCGATGCGCGGACACTATGGCTCCGACTACGCATTTATCAACGTGCTCAAGCCCAACGGCTACAATACCGATATCAAATGGGAGGAGACCCACACATGGAACGTCGGTCTTGACTTCGGTTTCCTCAACAACCGCATCAACGGTAGCATCGACTTCTACAAGCGCATGACCAAGGACCTGCTCACATTCACCACAGTGCCCGCAGGCTCCAACCTCACCAACGCCCTCAACATGAACATCGGCGACCTTGAGAATACCGGTATCGAGTTTACCGTATCCACCCGTCCGATTGTCACTCGGGATCTCACATGGTCATCCGACTTCAACATCGCCTGGAACCAGAACAAGATTACCAAACTTACCGCAGGCAACGACCCCGACTTCTTCATCGCTGCCGGCGAAGGCATCTCGGCAGGTACCGGCGGTACAATCCAGGCCCACAAGGTAGGACATCCCGCCTACAGCTACTATGTGTACCAGCAGGTATACGACCAGGACGGCAACCCCATCGAGGGACAGTATGTCGACCGCAACGGCGACGGCCAGATTACTGAGGCCGACAAATACCTCTACCACAGCCGCGACCCCAAGGTAGTGCTTACCTGGAACAACTCGGTCAACTACAAGAACTGGGACTTCGGTATCGTGCTCCGCGCCAATATCGGCAACTGGGTATACAACGACTTCGAGGCATCCAACGTCAGCAAGTCGTCGACTGCTTCAGTGCCTCTGAGCAACCTCATGGCCAACCGCTTCATCTTCAATGACCTTGGCGTAAAGGGTGCCATGAGCGATTACTTCGTGCGCAACGCGTCATTCCTCCGCTGCGACAACATCACCGTTGGCTACACATGGCCTTCGCTTATCAACGACGCCCTCCGTCTCCGCCTTTACGGAGCCGTGCAGAATCCATTCGTGATTACCAAGTACAGCGGTCTTGACCCTGAGGTATTCTCCGGTGTCGACAAGAACATTTATCCTCGTCCTATCACCGTTTCGCTCGGTGTGGTAGCTTCTTTCTAAATCTAAAAAAGGCTATAAAATCATGAAACTGAATAAAATCAAATATACCGTTCTCGCCTGTGCCGCAATGGCAGTCGGAGCTACCTCCTGTGTGGGCGACCTCGACATCTCTCCGAAGGACCCGAGCAAGAGCACCGACCTTACCACCGGCCTGGAGTACTACGGATACTTCTCTCAGCTGTATGCCGGCCTCACTATCGCCGGTGTCAACAACAACTCCGACATCTCTGTCGACGACGGCGGCGCCGGTGTATACACCCGTCAGCTCTGGAATCTCCAGGAACTCTGCACCGACGAGGCTTTCATCGGCAAGAACTGGAACGACGCCGGTCTCGACGAGCTCGACTACTGCACATGGAGCCCCGACAACCACTGGCTCTACGAGGCAATGTCGCGCTTTACATTCGAAATCAATCTCTGCAACGAGTTCCTCCGCACCATCGACAAGGCCGCATCGGTTGAGAATCCCATCCCGGCCGACGAAATCGCTCTCATGAAGCGCGAGGCTCGTGTGATTCGCGCGCTTGCCTACTACCATATGATGGACTGCTTTGGCCGCGGCCCCTGGACTACCGAGGATTCGCCCATCGGCGTGACACCTCCCACCGAGACTCGCGCCCAGATGTTCCCCAAAGTCGTTGCCGACCTTGAGAACGCCATCAACGGAGGCATACCCAAGGCTGCCGACCAGGTATATGGACGTGTGAGCCGCGAAGGCGCCCTGATGCTCCTCGCCAAGCTCTACATCAACGCAGAGGTATATGTAGGCACTCCCATGTACGACAAGTGTGCCGCTGCATGCCAGCAGATTGTATCAACCATCAACACTCTCGTCGGTGAGAACGACGGCAAGGAGTACAAGTACCTCTTCTGCGCCACCAACGACCGCTATGCCCGCGGCGGCGAGATTCTGTGGGCCATACCCCAGGACAACTCCTACACACAGAGCTACGGCGGCACCACCTACCTCGGCATGGGCGCCTACAACGCCAACATCGACGCCAACCTTCAGAAGCGTCTCGGCATCGACGGCACAGGATGGGGCGGCCCGCGCGTGCGTCCCGAGCTTGGCAACACCATCACCAAGACCGATGCGCGCTGGCTCTTCTGGGACGAGGGTCTCTCCAACGACCTGCATGACATCGGCGACTGGGGCATGCCCGGCGGTTCCGGTCTGATGTGTATCAAATATGTCTACACTCCCGAGGAGAATTATTACAATACCGACGGCTCTGTCAAGGTCAACACATTCAACTCGGCCGACTTCCCCCTCTTCCGCCTTGCCGACACATTCCTCATGCTCGCAGAGTGCCAGCTCAAGGGTGTAAGCTGCAATGGCCAGAGCTATTTCGACCGTGTGCGTGCACGCGCCGGCCTCGCTCCCGTGGCTCTCAACGCCGACAATCTGCTCGACGAGCGTATGCGCGAGCTCTACTGGGAGGGACACCGCCGTACCGACCTTATCCGCTTCGGCAAATTCACTACAGCCAACTGGTCGTGGAAGGGCGGCACTGAGTTTGGCATCGGCTCTATATCGGCCGACCGCAACCTCTATGCAATACCCACACAGTATGTATCCACCCTGGGACAGAATCCCGGCTATTAATCGCTTTACCTCAATTATTCAAGCATATTTATGAAAAAGATAACTTCATACCTTGCTCTCGCCGCTGTCGCCATGGCATTCACAGCTTGCTCCGACGACACCGAGCCCAAGGCCGATTATCCTACCAATCACGATTTTCTCAATATACCCGTGATGGCCAACCAGACCATCGTGCTTGAGACTGCCGGTAGTGTCGACTTCACTCTCTCGCAGCCCGACTACGGGGTGGCCATCGTGCCCGACTACGCGCTCCAGATATCGCTCGACCCGTCGTTTGAGAAACTTCCCTCCGAGATTGCCTCGGTGGCTCCCCTCGTCTACAGCACCGAAAACGAGCGTGCCTACTACCAGCTCCCCGTATCGTCGCAGAGCGTTTCTTTCGCCGCAAGCGCCAAGGATATTGCCGACGGCATTTCGGCCATGCTCGGATACGACGATATCGAGCAGTACAATGGCCGTGAGGACAAGTGCTACAACGGTCCGCTCTACTGCCGCGTGCTCTCTACGCTCCCTACCGCCAATCCCGGCACCTACGATAAGTATTCGATTCTCTCCAACGTAGTCACCCTCGCTGCGGTTGTCGGCTATCCTACCGTGCGTCAGCCAGGATGGATCTACCTCGTGGGCGCTCCCGAAGGCTGGGTTGGTCCTACTCCCGCCAATGCCGAGCACTATAAGGACTGGATGCTCTTCGAAAGCAAGGACGGTATCGACTCGAAGATTTACCACGGCACATTCGATATCCCCGCAGGTAAGTTCCAGTTCCGCTTCTATACGCTTCTTGACAACTGGGACGATAACTCCTGGGGTCCCCAGAAGGATGACGCTCCTGTTGCCATCAAGATGACCGACGGCGAGTATTCCGGCGACATCATGGAGGGTAAGGGTTCGTTTGAGATTCCCGACTGGGCCGGCGGATGGGTCAAGATGACCGTCAACCTCAAGGCCAAAAACGTGACTTTCAAAGCAGTGTCGGGCCCCGACGCCGAGTGATAAACCATACATTTCTCCGGAGCCGCCAAGGCTCCTGCCTGCCGGCTCCGGAGGACTTTCAGAAATCAACATCGTAACAATAGATATTTATGAAACTTCGCTCAAATATATGGCTTCTCGGTGTGCTGGCCGTAGGCTTCGCCGCCTGCTCCGACGATGAATACACCGGAGAGCCCCAGGTGACTCCGCAGCCCGACGTACTCCCCGCCGACGCTGTGTCGGGCACCGACGTATACGCTCCAGGTTCTCTGTTCGACGTAAATGCCGAGAAGACCGACCTCGCCAAGATGATGCCCGTGCTCAACATCAGCCGTCTTGACGCGCAGCCCGCAGGCTACGACCTTCAGGTGAGCATGCTCGTGGCAAAGTCGGAGGCCGACCTCTCCAACCCCGCAGCGCGTATCGACACCGTGCTCACCGAGCTCACCGCCCAGTCGGGCGCTCTGCGCACTCTCGGTCTGTCGGCCGAGGCGTTCAACGTGCTCTTCCACCGTCTCTACGGCTCCAACGATGCCGCACAGCCTCTGGCCGTACGCTTCGACGCATACTCTGTAAAGGACCAGACATCGGCCCTGCTCGGCACTGTAGGCACTACCGGCACCGTCAACTTCAAGCCCGTGCAGTATGCCTACGTTCCCGAAAACAGCTATTGGGTTGTCAATGCCGACGACCCCTCGGTTAGATACGAGATGAAAAACTCCGGTGCTTCCGTATGGGAAGACCCGAAGTTCTCGGCCGTATTCAATGTCGACCTCGAGGGCATCAACTGGAAGGTAGTGCCCGGTTCGATGATTGACAATCCTGTCGCAGCCCAGTGCTTCGGTCCTGAAGTGGCCGAGGACTCCGAGGGTGGCCTCGTGCTTGGCGGAGAGCCCGGTACTATCAACGTCACCCAGAAGGAGCCTTACATGCTCACCATCAACATCACCAACCCCAACGACAACTATAGCGAACTCTGCCCGACCTACGACCTCAAGCTCGCCTATGAGGTAGTCTATATCCTCGGCAATGCCCAGGGCGGCGACGCTACTCCGGCCGTGCTCACCACCAAGGATTATGTCAACTACGGCGGCTTCGTGGCCTACAGCGGCTGGGGATGCAAGATGACCGACAAACCCACATGGGGTGGTATCGAATGGGCCAATTTCGTTTTCGAAGTTAGCGAAGACGGCAAGTCGTATACCGGCACTGTTGGCTCCGGTTCTCCCTCCGGCAATATCGAGGGTCTGCCCGACGGTATCTACGCATGGGTATTTAATATCCTTAAAGGTACAGTTACCGCAACCCCGATTAAGCAGTTCGAGCTTATCGGCACAGCTATCGGCGGCTGGGGCGACGGCGACGTGCAGGTGCTTCAGCCCGCTACCGACGCTGCTGACTGCGCCACCTTCTCGGCCGACATCAACTTTGCAAGCACAGGAGAGTTCAAGCTCCGCGGCCAGGCCGATCCTGCCCAGCCCAACTGGGCCTTCTCGCTCGGCGGCGCGCTTGACAACCTCATCTGGGACGGTTCCAACTCCAACTTCACAGGCGCTGTAGGCACCCACAAAGTGACCATCAGCTTCAATGTGACCAAGGAAGGCGATTTCGCTCAGAATCCTCGCGTACATTATGTAATACAATAATGTGCATGATGTAATACGATAATATGCATTATGAAATACAATTGCATTAAGTAATACAATTAAGTAATACAATAATGTGCGTCGAATAATGTAATAGAATCAATCGTTTCTGTAATTAAGCAGTTTCATCTGTATGCCGGCATAATCATGCCGATTATGCCTCTCACACGGCTGCGTCGTAACCAACCCTTACGGCGCAGCCTTGTTTTTATGCCTCTTAGTCGCCATCTTCGTCAACATCTGTGCATACCTCTCCGTTGCCGTACGTGCATTTCCTCTGTTGCCGCATTCTCCGTTGGCGCCCGTATTTGGGGCTATGTTTTGGTACGGTTTGCAACTCCCCGCGTTAGCGCATAGCCCCTTTGGGGGCGTCCCCATCCGTGCATCCCTACGCTGTCGCGTTCTTCGCCCACATCCACAACTCCCCGCGTTAGCGCATAGCCCCTTTGGGGGCGTCCACAACGTTAGCCCCACCCAAGAGCCGCGTAGCGGTTCGCAGGGTGGGGTTTGCTCACCACCCAGGGTATGCCTGGCGTAGCCCGGCGACAACCCACCAACCCCATTGTCCTATGTCCCCATCATCTTATGGCACGTTATGAGCCATTTTTGCAATGTCGCCGGGCTACGCCGGGCACAAACGGAGGGATGGCCATGATGACCTATGGCTGCGAACCGCTATGGCGGCTCTTACCATAGGCTAACGTTGTGGACGCCCCCAAAGGGGCTATGCGCTAACGCGGGAATCTGCCAATATCTCCACCCCACGCCCACATCCGCGCATCTCCTCCATTGCCAACGTTCACCGTCGACATCCGCACATTCCTTCCGTTGGCGCATTCACCGTTGCCATCCGGCCGTTCCCTCTGTTGCCACATTCACCGTTGCCGTACGTGCATTTCCTCTGTTGCCGCATTCTCCGTTGGCGCCCGTATTTGGGGCTATGTTTTGGTACGGTTTGCAACTCCCCGCGTTAGCGCATAGCCCCTTTGGGGCGTCCCCATCCGTGCATCCCTACGCTGTCGCGTTCTTCGCCCA
>NZ_JAIDKI010000185.1 GCF_029051885.1 Muribaculum sp. | reverse complement strand
TCCCTCACTGCGCGAACACATCTGCACGACGCTTGACCGCCCCAGCGTTAACAAATATTGGTGAACGGGGTCTAAATATGACATCGGCGCCATGTCATAAAGACACGGTGCCGATGATTGATGTGATTAAATTTTCTTATATCCGCATTTGATGCAGACGCCATGTTCGTTTAATGCAATGCCGCATAACGGGCAACGTTCGATGTTGTTGCGGGTGACGTAGTCTTCCGTTGCAGCATTTTCACCGCTTGTAAAGGTGATTTTTGAAATATTTAGTTTGTCCTTGAGGAGATTGTAGACAATCTTTATCATGCCTTCTACAGTCATGGTCTCTTTTGTGACAACGAGACGAGCGTCAGGGTAGGCTGTCGCGAGTTCGGTCTTGAAAGCCGGACCTTTATTGGTGTTTTGCGGATGACCATTCAGAATGCCTTGCTTTTCATATACCTCCAGGACTGCAGGCAGCAGAGGGTCGTCTTCTCTGAGAATCAGTGCGTGGTCAAAATTTTTCAACAGGTTCCAGGCTGTCTTTTTGATTTCGTTACATGGGAATACCATGTTGACGCCCTCGTTTATAGAGTCTTCTACTTCGAGAGTGAGTGTCCCGGTGTGGCCGTGTAGGTATTGGGCTTCTCCTTTGAATCCATAAAATCTGTGGGCGTACTGTAGGTCGAATGTTGTGATACTTTTCATAATCTCATTATAATTGGGGTTTGTGTTGGATTTCCTATACACATAACATCAGGGGCTTGTGTGAGGTTTTGATAAGAAAAGTTATAAATATGGGTGTTTTGGTCAAATAATGTTGAAAAAAGAGGAGCAGGCTGATATTGCTCAGACTGCCCCTCTCCGTTTCAACTATTTATTTATGAGAACCTCATATGTCCGGTATCACTACCAGAGCTATGAGGACGAGGGATGTGAAAAAGCTGGTTATGTCGCTGTTTTCATTGTCTATAACAACTGAAAACTGACTATGGAAGCCAGTTTTTTCAATTTTGGTTATAAAAGAATTTAAAAAATCGTAATACGGTATGATAATTAGTGAATATTATCAAATTAACTTAATTATTAAGGCTTTAGGGATATTCGGATTGCCGGATAGACCGAAAGTCCTGAGTATAATCGGCTTTAAGAAACTGTTTAAATTCCTATCATTATGTTTTTGAGGAGTCTGCCGGTGTCTTTTTGTTGGCTCTTAAGCAGTTTCTAAAAGCGATGCCAATTCATTTGGGGATAGGTGAAATGTTTTTCTCGTCGCAGAAATGGCGGTATATTTCTATAGCTTCTTTGGCCGCATAGGCCCTGCATCCCTCCAATGTCTTGACTATTCCTGTTATTCGAGGACACATGTCATCAATAATGTCGTTGGAGAAACAGTATTCTAATGTGTCCGACAGCATGTTGTGCAGTGCTTTTTCCAGCGGCTCCTTTATCCACCATCTTAATGATACCGCATAGCGTATAATCTCTTCGAGATAGTGAAATCTCACTTCGGCTATCAGACGTGGAGAAGGATGGAGTAGGGTAAAGTCTTTGATTGCGCGGCGGCATACTGATGGGCGTGCTTTGGCTTTTCCTCTGACCGGTGAGAACTCTTTGCTTATTGTCGCTTTTGTTTTCTCAGCCATAGCATCCTCGTCAGGATTGATGAAATATTCAAGATATTCACGTGCCTCCTTGCGGGCTTCGTAAAGTTCGATAACGACTTCCATTATCTGGTCGTGGGTGAGGGTGCTCAATAGTTTTTTTAAGGAGGTTTTTGACATATTGCCGGATATAATCTGGATATAATTATGTATACCGATTTATATAACGCATAAAGTACCTCTGTGATATATTTCTTAAGTAAAATATGCTTGTGCCTCGGCTTAAGTGATGATGTATTGGTCAGTTTTGCCGATTAAATGTTCAATTTTCTGATTAATTTGGCCTGTTTTTAAGTTATAATTCTTACCTTTGCGGTCACTTTTAATAAATCAATCAAGTATGAAAAAATATTCTCTGATTTCATTGCTTGCACTGGCATCACTTTCGGCACAAGCCGAGGGGTATCAGGTAAATACATTTAGTCCCAAGCAGGAAGGCATGGGGCATGTCGGTGTCGCTATGAAACTTGGCGCTGAAAGTAATATATTCAATCCCGCCGCCGTAGCCTTTTCAGATAAGACGCTTGAACTGTCGGCCGGAGTAAGCGCCATTTCCGCACTTGGGTCATGTACCTATGAAGGTAAGAAATATGAGACTGATAATGGCATCAGCACACCTTTTAATGTATCTGCTGCATTTCGTATTTATGACAATCTGTATGCCGGTCTGTCGCTGTACACTCCTTACGGAAGCTCAATCAACTGGGGCGAGAACTGGCCTGGAGCTATCCTTAATCAGTCGGTTGACCTGAAGGTTTTCACGGTGCAGCCTACTGTTTCATGGAGAGTATTGCCCAACCTTAGTGTGGGAGCCGGTCTTATGATAAGCTGGGGAAGTGTGAACCTCAACAAGGGGCTTGTGACACCGGAGTCGTTCGATAGATTCCTTCCAATCGCAGGAATGCTGTCGGGCACTCAGATGCCATCGACTATCGGCAATGTTGTTCCGGCGTCAGTAAACCTGACCGGCGATTCGCAGTTGGCTTTTGGATTTAATGTCGGAGCTATGTACGATATCGATTCCCGTTGGACCGTCGGTGTGTCTTATCGCTCCAAGATGAACATGAAGGTCAAAAAGGGCATAGCGAGTGTATCGTATGCTAATGAGGCTCTTTCCCGTCCGGTATTGGGCGAGTCGCTTGACCTGCTCAATTCCACCAATTTTGCTGCTGAGATGCCATGTCCGTATGTGCTTACTTTCGGAGTATCGTACAAGCCGGTAGAGAAGTTGATTCTTGCATTTGATGCTCAACTCAACGGATGGAGCGCTTACAAATGTCTGGATATAGAATTCGATAATCTCGCAGAATATGACCAGCATCTTACGAAGAAATATAAGGATGCGTGGACTTTCCATCTTGGAGGACAATATTCGCTGACCGAGCGTCTTGATTTACGCGCAGGTGTAATGCTTGACTTGTCGCCTGTGAATCGGAATTACTATAATCCGGAGACTCCCGGCATGACAAAGATAGAACCTTCGGTAGGCTTGTCTTTCCGCCCCATGCCACAGATGTCGATAGATTTTGCGTTTATGTATGTGTTTGGAACGGGTGCTGACGGCGTTGTCGGCAGCTACGAAAACCTTCTTGCAAAGAAGGCAAATCCTGCGCTTGATCAGCTTGCACAGCTGCGCCCTGAACTTGCTCCCGTCGTAGCCGGACTTAAGATGCCGGAAACCGGAGAGTTTAAGGCCGACTATATGACGCGTGCGCTTATACCTGCAATCGGCGTCTCGTACGCATTCTAAGGATATGTCGTATAATCTCTAAGAGCTTGTTTAATAATAAATGTTACCGTCAGGGCGGTCAGTCGTCGAGCAGATTTTCGCTTGTGATGAGGGAGTTATGGGGTTCCATAACGACCGAAGAGCAGGCGGAAAGATGCCGGCGATTGACCGACTGGAGGTAATTTGTTTCATATAGTTAATATATTTTTGCATTTGTTTCAAAAGCAGAAGAGAGATTGAATGTTATAAAGTCACCTTTTGTCTCGTATATCTTGGCCGCTTTTCGCCCTGTTTCTCAGTCGTGTACATAAAGTACACTCCTTCGTCACATGTCGAAAATCGTCTCAAGCTATACGACCCTGGCGGCAACATTTATTATTAAACAAGCTCTTATACTTTTTGCCACTGTTGGTGCGTTAAATATGTGCAATGAGAATAGAAACCATCATTTTACGATATATATTTTTCGCAGTCGCAGTGTTATGGGCTGCGTGTGGTCAGGTGCAGGCCGAGTCGGTCAGGATACATGGCCGTATTACCGACGGCGACAACCGTGCGATGGAGTTTGTAACGGTCAGGGTGGCCGGTACGGCCATCGGTACCATGTCGGGGCTTGACGGCGATTACAGTCTGTCGACAGCCGAAGCCGATACGATAACCGTTGTGTTTACCTGCATAGGCTATAAGGAGCAGCAGCGTAAACTGGTAGATGCCAAGGGCGACGTGACCTTGAACATGCGTATGTTTCGCACCGCCAAAGAGTTGCAGGAGGTAGAGGTCAGCGAGGTGAAGAAGCAGATCGGGGCTATGCAGTCGGTCGACGTGACAGCCTACCGCCTGTCGCCCGATGTCAGCGGCGGGTCGGTCGAGTCGATGATCAGCACCATGGCCGGTGTCACCGGTTCCAACGAGATGTCGTCGCAGTATTCGGTGCGCGGCGGCTCGTATGATGAAAACCTCGTATATATCAACGGTGTAGAGGTATACCGTCCGCAGCTCGTCACCTCCGGCCAGCAGGAGGGGCTAAGTATCATAAATCCGGATATGGTAGGGAAGGTCAATTTTTCTACCGGAGGATTCGGTGCGGAATATGGCGACAGAATGTCGTCGGTGCTTGATATCACGTATCGTCAGCCCGAGGCATTCGAGGGGAGCGCCGGACTCAGCCTGATGGGAGGGAGTCTGTCGCTCGGCTCCGGCACCGGACGCTTCTCGCAGCTTCACGGAGTGCGCTACAAGCGCAACAATTCGGTGTTGTCGAGCATGGAGACAAAGGGAGAGTATGACCCCGATTTCTTTGACTATCAGACCAATCTCAATTTCCGTCTGTCCGACCGCTGGCACATGGCTATTCTGGGCAATGTGGCCATCAACAACTATAAGTTTACGCCTGTCAACCGAGAGACAGCCTTTGGCACCGCCATGGACGCCAAGAAATTCAAAGTATATTTCGACGGTCAGGAAAAGGACCGTTTCGAGACATATTTCGGGGCTTTGTCGCTGCGCTATGCCGCATCCCGGCGTTCGAGCCTTACGCTTTTCGCCTCGGGATTTCTCACCAACGAGCTTGTGGCCTACGACATAAGCGGAGAGTACTGGCTCGACCAGGCCGGTACATCGGGCTCCGACGGCGTAGGCGGTGAACTTGGGGTAGGGCGTTATCACGAACATGCCCGCGACAGGCTTAAGGCATCGGTGATGACAGTGGCTTTGCGCGGTGTGACCGCCATAGGCAACCATCAGATAGGCTATGGTGTGCAGTACAATCATGAAAGTATATATGAACGCGCGCGCGAATGGGAGCGTCGCGACTCAGCCGGATTTTCGCTACCTACCGACCCCGACCTGTTGAGGGTGATATACAATCTGAGTTCGCGGCAGGATTTCTCGTCCAACCGTGTCAGCTTCCATGCCCAGGACACCTACCGCATGCAGATGGAGTCGGGATTTCTGTCGGTGTCGGGCGGACTGCGTATGTCATATTGGGATTTCAACAAGGAGTTTCTTGTAAGTCCTCGTGTCAGTGTGGGATTTGTACCTGCGTCCAACGACCGCTGGGCTATGCGCTTTGCTACGGGACTTTATTATCAGGCGCCTTTCTATAAGGAGTACCGCATGATTGTTGCCGACGAAAACGACAACAGTGTAGTCAGGCTCAACCGCGACATAAAGTCGCAGCGGGCATGGCATTTCATACTTGGGAGCGACTATACTTTCCGGGCTATGAACCGTCCGTTCAAACTTTCGGCAGAGGCCTATTATAAAGCCCTTGGCAATCTTGTGCCATATGAAATCGACAATCTCAAGCTGGTATACGACGGAGTCAACGCCACAAGCGGATACGCCATGGGGCTTGATTTCAAGCTGTTCGGTCAGTTTGTGCCCGGTTCCGACTCTTGGCTCAGTTTCTCTCTTATGAAGACCCAGGAGACTCTCAGGGGGGTGAAGGTGCCCAGACCCAATGACCGGCGCTACAGTGTGGCACTATATTTCACCGACTACTTTCCGCGTATACCGAGGCTCAAACTCAGCCTTAGGGGTATATTTATGGACGGACTGCCCGCGACAGCTCCGCGCTCGACCCGCGACAGGGGATATTTCCGTACGCCGGCCTACAAGCGCGTCGATCTGGGTGCGTCGTATGCATTGCTTCCACCGCTTAAGGAGGGCGAGAGTCGCGGGGGCATGTGGCGACATCTCAAGGCTGTGTGGCTTGGACTCGACTGCTTCAATCTGTTTGACATATCCAATGTCAGCTCCTACTATTGGGTGACGGATGTCAACGAGCTCCAGTATGCCGTGCCCAATTACCTTACGCGTCGCCAGATTAATGTGAGGCTTACCGTGGATTTTTGAGCATAGTGCGGTGTGGTTTGGCCGCCGGGGGGTAGTGTCGCCGTGCAGCCACATGTCGAGTTCATCTCTGTCGGGTATCCGTAGCACTTTTTCCTGTCGTGATGTTATTTTTTTTTGTTTTTTATATCTTGTTGAGTCTTAAGTATTTACCCCCCCCCCAAGAAGGGGCTTGTGCGGGGCTTTGTGCTTTGGAAAATTATAGCTAAATTTGTATTGTTTCAGTATCGGTCAACGGTATTCCGACATGTACTGAATGCAAATCAACCGGAATAATTAAACAAGTTTTTACTTAAATTTAACCCCAAATGGCATATACCTCTGATACTATGGCGTCGGCGCAGCGTCTTGATGTAGTTGATGCACTGCGCGGATTCGCACTTCTTGCGATAGTATTGCTCCACAATCTCGAGCATTACAATATTTTTTATGGCAATCTTGCTGTCCCCGACTGGCTTGGTGCGGCCGACAGGATATTGACCGATGTTATTTATTTCTTTTTCGCCGGCAAGGCATATGCTACCTTCTCGTTGCTCTTCGGATTCAGTTTCTATATACAGATGAGGAATGCCCGTCGCCGCGGACATGATTTCAGGCTCAGGTTTGCATGGCGTATGCTGTTGCTTGTGGGTTTCTCCCAGCTGCATGCATTGTTTTACAACGGTGACATACTGCTCCTTTACGCCTTCTGCGGACTGTTGCTGATACCGGCTTCGGGATGGAGCGACCGTCGGGTGCTCATAGTGGCCACGGTGCTTATGCTGCAGCCGTATGCCTGGGGCAAGATGATTTACGGATGGCTCAATCCGGAGTATGTCGACACCAACTCTCTGTTCGCGCAGTTTGCGGCTGTGGCCGAGGAGACCGGACGCCATGGCGGTCTGCTTGCCACACTTGCCGACAATATATGGAACGGCCAGCTCTACAGCAATTTCTGGCAAGTAGAGGCCGGACGCCTGTTTCAGACTCCGGCGCTGTTTCTGCTTGGGATGTGGCTTGGGCGCAGGAATCTGTTTTCTGACGATGCCGCCAACCGCATTTTCTGGAAGAAGGCGCTTGCATATGCTTCAGTCGTTGTGATTCCTCTGTATGCCCTCAAGACATATGTGCCTCAGCATATATCTAATATCACGGTGGCTTCATACTACGGTATCGCTATTCCGATGCTCTACAACTTTGTGTTTATGGTGATTCTGGTGTCGCTGTTTGTGCTGGCATGGTATGGCCACGGCAACGGATACAGATTTCAGCGGTCGACAATAGCCTACGGTCGTATGAGCCTTACCAACTATATCACACAGAGCATAATCGGTGTGGCTGTGTACTACAACTTCGGCCTCGGGTTGTGGGATTCTGTAGGTCCGGCACTGTCGGTGCTCATCGGACTTGCCATATTTGCTGTTCAGCTTATGTTCAGCCGTTATTGGCTCAGTCAGCATAAGCAGGGCCCGCTGGAATATCTGTGGAAACGCGGCACGTGGATAAGAGCCGGGGCCATGATATCATACAAAGCCTGATGTCGGCAGCCAAATGATTCTTACGTGGTGCCTGAAGTAGAAAATTACCATGGTTTGCCGGTGGAATGTCGCGGAAGTTGCGTAACTTTGTGACGATATGATAAGTGCGGCATGCCACAGGCCGCGCCTACGGGTTTCTGAATGACGCTTTTCTATAAAATACTACGTACGATACTGGTGACGCTGGTGCTGCTCGCACTGGTGGTTCCATCGGTCATGTATGCTGTATTGTCGTTGCCCGGAGTGCAGCGTACTATAGCCGAGCGCGGCAAGGAGGAACTGACCGCGCTGTTGGGCGTGCCTGTGGATATCGAGAGAGCCGAAATAAAGCCATTCAACAAGGTGACACTCCACGGAGTAAGCGTGGCTGTGGCTCCTGGCGACACGGCATTGAAGGTGTCGCGCCTTGGAGCCGGGTTGCGTATGGGAAAACTGCTGATGCACGGCCGCTTGGTATTCTCCTATGCCGAGATTATCGGGCTCGACGCCCGCCTGTGGCGCGACTCGGCATCGGCGCCGCTCAATATCCAGCCGATTATCGAACATCTGAAGCCGCGCGACAGAAACAAGCCGCCAACGCTATACGATCTTGCCATCGACAACATCGTGATACGCCGGAGTCGACTGACGTATGACATACTTTCGGAGCCTGCTCCCGAACCGGGTAAAATCGATTTCAAGCATATATGTCTCAATGACATTAAGGCCGATATACGGCTGCCGCGGGTAAGCAACGACTCTTATGTGGCCGACCTCAGGCGTCTGGCCGCTACCGAGCGGTCGGGGCTTGTGCTCAATGCGCTGTCGGGCCGCGCCAGGGTGTCGGACTCTCTTCTTACCGTCGACGACCTGCATATCGAGCTGCCCTCCTCGCAGCTTGATTTCTCTCCGTTGAGGCTACAGTATTCGGGGTGGAGCGACCTTACCGCAAGGATTACAGAACATGCATTCACAGTCGCCACTCTTCCGGGAAGCCATATTACACCGGCCGACCTTGCTCCGTTCTTCACCCCGTTCCAGCCGTTTACCTCGCCTATAGGTATTGACCTTAAGGCCGGCGGCTGTGTGGAAAATCTCACCATGCCGCGTCTGGCGCTTACCTCGGCCGACGATGTGGCGTCGGTAGAAATCGAGGACGCCACCATCAGTGGACTGCCTGCCGTAGACTCTCTGAAAATACATCTCCCGAAGCTGCTTGCGCGTGCCGACGGCCACCGTCTGGCCGACTTGTGGCGACAGACAGCCTCAATGCCTCCGAAGGTCGTTGCCATGGCCGACTCGCTCGGAGTGGTGGAAGCCGTGGTCGATGCTACGGTTGGCGACGGTACCACACTGTTGAGGCTTACGGTTGACTCGGAGCCCGGTGTGATTGACTTCGACGCACGCTATACCGGTCCGTTCAGGCATCCGGCCGGCCCGTTGAAAGCGTATCTCACAATCGACGGTATAGATGTCGGAGCCATAGCCGGAGTTGTAGGCCTTGGCCGCGTAAGCGGTAATGTGGCGTTTGACGGCAGACTCATGGGGCAGCATCCGCCTGTAGGGCATGTTGCCGCAAAAGTCGACGAGATACAGTGGAAAGGGTATGACATAAACAATATCACCGCTGAGATAGACCTTTCGCGTACCGACGTAAGCGGCACGATAGTAGCCGACAATCCGGTGCTCGGGGCGACAATCAAAGGCTCGTGCGGTATCACACCCGGAGAGCATCATGTCGATGCCGACATTAAGATAGCATCCTTCTGTCCGGGGATGTTCGGCATAGTAAAGCAGGAGCGCTTTATGGGGCATATACTGAGCGGACGCATGGAAGTGGACATGAGGGGCCGTGAATATGACTCACTCGACGGACGCCTGGAGCTTACCGAAATGCGCTTTGCCGATGCCGCCAATACCGATGTGCTTTCTCTCGACCATCTGTCGCTGATGTCGTCGGGCACGACATCGCCGCGCTTCATCATGCTCCACAGCGACATTGTCGACGCACGTGTGGAGGGTGAATACCGTTTTCGCGACATTGTGCCTGCCGCTAAGGCAATCCTGGCAGATGTGTTCCCATCGTTGCTGTCGGGGCATGCTCCGGCAGTGGCGTCACACGGCCGTGTGCACGCAGATGACGACGACGATACTCTGGCGCTTGACATGACTCTTGACATGCAGGTGCGTCAGAATGCGGCCACCGACCGCTGGCTCTCTTTCTTCAAGGTGCCGGTAAGGCTCTTGCGCCCGGTTTCGGTAAAGGCCATGATGAGCGGTTCCAACAGGCTTATCGAGGCGAGCGTCGACGCGCCCAATCTGTTGCATAAGGACAAGTTTATCGACAATTCGTATATCGGTCTCACCATCGACGGCGAGAGCGACGATGCCAGGATGCTCATAAGCACTGTGTATCCGACCAAGAAAGGCGACGCCACTGTCAGCCTTGTGGCCAGCGGTGGACACGACTCGATAAGCGTGCATGCCGGATGGGATATCGACCGAGAGCGCATGTTTCGCGGAGCCGTGGAGCTCGGCGCCATGTTTTCGCGTGTGCCCGACGCGCACGTTCCGGGGGGCATGTCGACCGCTATAGATGTGCGCCCCTCGCGCATAGTAATCAACGACAGTGTGTGGCGCATACGTCCCTCGCTGATTGAGATAGCCCCCGACCGACATATCGATGTACGCGATTTTGAAGTAAGCCGCCACAACCAGTTTATAAAAATCAACGGTTCGGTATCGGAGAGTTCATCCGATTATCTATGTCTGGAGTTGCAGAGCATCGACCTCGACTATGTGTTTGAGACGCTCGATATCGGAGCGGCCATGTTTGGCGGTATCGCGACAGGTAAATTTTATGCGTCAGGCCTTATGAGCGGAGAGCCGCGTCTGGAGACTCCGCAGCTCGATGTGGCCGGCATGACCTACAACCATTCGCCTCTGGGCAATGCCGTCATTGCGTCGTATTGGGACAATGCCACGCGTGGAGTGGTGATAAACGCCGATATCACAGGCGAGAATGACGCCCATTCCTACGTGGCCGGCGCCATATATCCGATGGCCGACAGCCTCGACTTCCGCTTCAAGGCCGAGAAGCTCAATGTCGGCTTCATGCGTCCGTTCATGGAAGCATTCACCTCCGATGTGTCGGGCTATGCTTCGGGCGAGGCACGCCTGTTCGGCACATTCAAGTTTATCGACATGACAGGCGACATATTCGCCGAGAATCTGCGTCTGAAACTTGACTATACCAATACCTACTACTACGCTACCGACTCAATACATCTGACTTCGGGGCGCATCAGCTTTGCCGATGTGACATTGCGCGATGCCATGGGCAACAGTGCTCTCCTCAACGGATGGGTCACTCACAAGTGCTTCAAGGAGCCGGAGTTTGAGTTCCGTGTCAGCAATGCACGCAACCTGATGTGCTACGATGTCACCGACAAAATCAATCCCGACTGGTATGGTCACATCTTTTGCAACGGGTCGGCTTTTGTAAAAGGTGTGCCGGGATTTGTAGATATCAATGTCAACATGTCGACTGCCGCCGGCTCGACATTTACTTTCGTGCTTTCCGACACGGAGGCAGCGGGAGAATACACCTTCCTTACTTTCCACGACCGCAACGAGTTGCGTGGCGACCTGCTGCTCAATCTTGAGGACCCTCAGGAGGCGGCGTTGCGTCAGCTTAAAGAACGCATACGCAAAGAGCGCGAGCATGAACAGGGCTCATCGGTCTATCGCATAAATCTGCAGGTCGATGTCACCCCTCAGGCTGAGCTTGTATTGGTCATGGACCCTGAGGGTGGCGACCAGATAAAGGCCCGCGGCAACGGTAGCCTGCGCATGGAATATAACTCCAATGATGAGGACCTGCGCATGTTTGGCACTTATTCTCTGACTCAGGGCAAATATAATTTCACGCTCCAGGATATCATTATCAAGCCATTTACCATCAAGTCGGGCAGTTCCATATCCTTCCATGGCAGCCCGTACTCGGCTGTGCTCGATATCAATGCGGTATATAGCGTGAATGCCAATCTGAGCGACCTCGACGAGTCGTTCCTTCAGGACAAGGACCTTAACCGCACCAATGTGCCTGTGCATGCGCTTCTCAAGGTCACGGGCGACATGCAGCAGCCTGATATCAGCTTCGACCTCGAGTTTCCGACTCTTACGCAGGACACATACCGCAAGGTGCGCAGTATTGTGAGCACCGATGACATGATGAACCGACAGATTATATATCTGCTGGCGCTTAACCGCTTCTATACACCCGACTACATGGCGTCGACCACCAAGGGCAACGAGCTTGTGTCGGTGGCCTCGTCGACAATCTCGTCGCAGCTCGGCTCCATACTCGGACAGCTCAGCGACAAGTGGAACATTGCGCCTACATTCAGAAGCGACCGCGGCGACTTCTCCGACATGGAGGTCGATCTCGCCCTGTCGAGCTATCTGCTCGACAACAGGCTGCTGTTTAACGGTAACTTCGGCTATCGCGACAAGGCGCTCAACAACAATTCGTTTATCGGCGACTTCGATCTCGAGTATCTGCTCAACAAGTCGGGCAACATACGTCTGAAGGCCTACAACCGCTACAACGACCAGAACTACTACGTAAAGTCGGCTCTTACCACACAGGGGGTGGGCATCGTGTTCAAACGCGATTTCGACGACATCTTCTCCTGGCTTAAGCGTCTGCGCCGCAAGCATGAACAGAGGAAGCAGGCCGAGCAGGAAAAGAAGGCACGCGAGGGTGCCGACCCGCAGGCCGGACAATGACAATCGTTGCCTGCTATTACGGCTACCGTCATTATCATAATACCGACAAGGGCTGCACCGCAGGTTGAATAAGCGGTGCAGCCCTTGCTATCGGATTATAGAGCGGAATCTCCGGAATCAGTAGCTGTGATGGTCTGAGTCCATCTCGGCCGGAGTGAGCGGACGGGCATTCATCTTATACCATACGTAGGCGATGTATGCCACCACAAACGGCACAAGCAGGCTTACTACGCTCATTACCTTGAGTGTGAACTGTGTCGACGAACTGTTGAATATGGTAAGCGACGACGCTGTGTCGGCTATCGAAGGATAATATGGAGTATTGTTGTACCCGGCTACCCAGAAAAGGGTAAGGACCACAAGTACCGTGCCGATGCCCGACCACCATATACCTTTTGTGTAGTGGGCGGCAAACACCGACTTTCCGACGGCGTAGAGCACCATCACCACTCCTGCGAGAAACAGCACCAGACACCACCACATATCCACATAGTTGTGGAAATATTTGTAGGCCACAGGCTCGAATTCATGCACACCGGTAGTCTGTAGTCCGGTATGAGTGAGCAGCAGTGCCACGAATGCCAGGAAAAACACTACAAAGATAAGTCCGTTGACAAGCACACGGCGTCGGCACCGGTTGAAGAAGTCATCGCCTGCCTGGATGTTGTTCATATAGTAAAGCGCACACTGTGTGCGGGCAAGGAACAGTACAGCAAATCCCAGAATCCAGTTGCGCCAGCAGAATATCGCCTCCCAGCCATGTCCGGCGCCCCACTGCGATATCACAGGCGCGCCCGGGTCAAGGATATTGCCCATTGTCACCTTGAAGTCGGCGCCGAAAAACATCATCGAGACGGCCACTCCGAGCAGGAAGCATCCTAACGCACCGCTGATTACCAGCAGTATGTCGAAGAAGCGGGTGCCGTACAGATTACCCTTCTTGCGGCGGTACTGGTAGCTTACAGCCTGGGCGACAAAGGTAAACAGGATAAGAATCCAGAGCCAGTAGGCCCCACCGAAACTTGTGCTGTAGAACAGCGGGAACGATGCGAAGAATGCGCCACCGAACACTACCAGCGTGGTGAACGTAAGTTCCCATTTTGTGCCTATCGAGTTGACCATCAGATTGCGCTCCTCATTGCTGCGCGTGCACATCAGCATCGACTGGCCCCCTTGTACAAAGAGCAGAAACACCAGTGTGGCGCCAAGCACCGAAATCAGAAACCACCAGTACTCCTGGAGTAAGAATGTAATATGATCTGTTTCCATGATTGTCATGATTTAGCGATTTCGTTAATGTTCTCTTTCGAGTATTTGTTGATCTGGGTTGCCATTATGCTCATTTCCGCTACAAGAAGCACGGTAAACACCACTGCAAACATGAAGAATGTGGTTATCACCGATGAAGCCCCTATGTCGCTTATGGCCGCGCGCGTAGGCAGTATGTCCTGGATTACCCAAGGCTGTCGGCCCACTTCGGCGGTAATCCATCCCGCCTGTGAGCATATCCATACAATCGCTATCGACAGCATGCCTGCGATGCATGCCCACTTGTGAGTGAGCCACTCACGACGCCAGTAGCTACCGACAAACGCGAATGCAAAAAACAGTAGCAGATAGCCGCCGGCAATCACCATGATATGAAACGAATAGAAGGTCATGGCCACCGGTGGAACGGCCTCTTCAGGAGAGTCAAGATAGCCGTAGCCGAAATAAGGATAATCGGCCCTGAGGTCGACGAGCGCCGCATCCATGGCACCTTTGTCGCCAGCTACGGAGGCTGCGTCGTAGGCACGCAGAGCTTCATGAGCCCGGCGTCCGCGCACGATACGCTCGGCATAGCTCACGGTATGGATGGTGTCACCCTCCGGGGTCAGCTCGATACCGTCGATGAGGTCGTTGATGCCCGGCACAAAGCTGTGGGGGTCGTGGGTTGCGAGAAATGACAGTCCGTAGGGTATGCTTATGTCAAACAGATATGGGGCGGTAGTGTCGTCGCCGGCTTTCTTGTCGGGGTTGAGGATGCCTGCGGCCACAATCTCCTGGCCGCATGACCCGCGGTACAGGCCTTCCATGGCGGCGAGTTTCATAGGCTGGTGGCGTGCTACGTTTATAGCCGATATGTCGCCTGTGGCCAGCGTCACCAGGATACCGGCTCCGCCTACCCATGTTGCCACCTTTATCGAGTCGAGCGCCATCTCTACGTTGCGCTTGCGGAGTATCCACCACGAGCTTACGCCGATTACAAACACTCCGGCGAGAGTCCATGCGCTTGCCACTGTGTGGGTAAACTTGGCTACGGCTGTATCCGAAGTCACCACTCCCCAGAAGTCGGCCATGACGTTGCGCATCTGGGCCGGGTCAAATTCCATGCCTCCAGGCTGCTGCATCCCTGCGTTGGCGATAAGACTCCATAGGGCCGACAGGCATGTGCCGGCGGCGGTGAGCCATGTGGCTGCAAGGTGGAAACCGGGGCTGAATTTCTTCCAGCCGAAAAACATAACGGCGATAAATGTCGATTCCATGAAGAACGCGACTATCCCCTCGATGGCAAGCGGGGCGCCGAATATGTCGCCTACAAACCAGCTGTAGTTTGACCAGTTGGTGCCGAACTCAAACTCGAGTATGATGCCTGTGGCCACGCCGATTGCAAAGTTGATGCCGAAGAGCAGCATCCAGAATTTTGTCATGGCGAGCCATTTGACAGCCCGCGTACGTACATATATACTTTCCATGATGGCCACTATCAGGGCCAGACCGATGGTAAGCGGTACAAACAGCCAATGGTACATGGCTGTAAGGGCAAACTGCCACCGCGACCAGTCAACTACGGTAAATAAGTCGTCCATGTGTATAGAATTGAGATTATGAGTTAAATTGTTTTCAGAGAATATATCCCCTGTCAGGGGGAAAAACAGATGTCACCTACAGGCAGTAGCCCGAGGGGGGGAGATGTGTGTGTCAGGGTGAGCCTATCAGGTGGGTGCGTACAGCCTGTGCGCGCTGCGCGTCGTCGTCATAGTCGCGTTCGAGCACATCCGGAAAAAAGAACAGCCTGAACACGAAAAACAGTATGAAGAGCTTTACGAGAATCAGCACCCACAGATACCGCCCGACTGTCATGTTGCGGAATCCGTCGCGGTAGAAGCGATATATGCGAGCCGGCAATGCGACTATCTGGCGCGGGGCAATCATAGTTGAGATATTTTAAGAACTTTTTAAGAGCTTGTTTAATATCGTTGATATATTTTTGCATTTATTTCAAAATCAGCGAGAGAGCGAGGAATTATAAAATTACCGGTT
>NZ_JAIDKI010000184.1 GCF_029051885.1 Muribaculum sp. | reverse complement strand
AACAGAAGATTTCTGTGCGTCCACTCTCGTGGGCTATCAATATAGGTGCGAAATTCAAGGGTGTATATAATATATATGAAAGTTCTCTTGACTTGTTTACTCCAAGCAAGACTCAGGTGACTGAGCGTGTGGAGATAGACAGCATAGACGATTCGCGTATCGACGATGCTGTCGGAGAAAAGGATGCGGCAAAACTGCGTGATGATCTCGAACTGATTGAAGGCGTTTATCCTGAGTTTTCCACCGACGACTATCTCGCCGGAAAGGTCGCTCCTGTATTCTTCGGCTCGGCGCTAAATACATTTGGCGTAAAGGAGTTGCTTGATTGTTTTGTCAAGATTGCTCCCTCTCCAAGGCCTGTGGCGGCTCTTGAGCGCACTGTCGAACCTTCGGAGGATGCTTTCAGTGGCTTCGTCTTCAAGATTCATGCCAACATGGATCCCAACCACCGTTCGTGTATTGCATTCGTCAAGGTATGTTCCGGACGGTTTGAACGCAATGCCCCTTATCGTCATGTCCGCTCCGGAAAAATAATGCGTTTTGCAGCCCCTACTGCATTTATGGCTCAGAAGAAAAGCGTTGTCGACGAGGCTTATCCCGGTGATATAGTGGGTATTCCCGATACCGGTAATTTCAAAATCGGCGATACTGTGACTCAGGGTGAGGAATTGCATTACCGCGGTTTGCCCAGTTTCTCTCCGGAGATGTTCAAATATATAGAGAACACCGACCCGATGAAAGCCAAGCAGCTTGAAAAGGGTATTCAGCAGCTGATGGATGAGGGCGTGGCTCAGCTGTTTGTCAATCAGTTCAACGGGCGTAAGATTATCGGCACGGTTGGTCAGCTTCAGTTTGAGGTGATTCAATACCGTCTGCTTCATGAATATGGCGCTACTGTCCGTTGGGAACCATTGTCGATGTTCAAGGCTTGCTGGATTGAAAGTGACAATCCTCAGGCTCTTGAGGCATTTAAAAAGCGTAAGCATCAGTTTATGGCCGTTGACCGCGACGGGCGTGATGTGTTTATGGCTGACAGCAATTATGTGTTGCAGATGGCACAGAGCGATTATCCTGACATCCGCTTCCATTTTTCCAGTGAATATTAATACGTTAACAATAATCAAAACAAGTCTATATGTTAAAGACCATTTTGGCCATCTCTGGCAAGCCCGGGCTGTATAAGCTCGTAAGCAACGGACGTAATATGCTTATCGTAGAGTCGCTTGCTACCGGTAAGCGCACTCCGGCATATTCTCACGATAAGATTGTATCGCTTGGTGATATCGCCATATATACTACTGATGAGGATGTGCCTCTGTCGCAAGTGTTTGATGCAATTAAGGGTAAAAATGAAGGAAAGGCTGTCGATATGGCATCTTTCGCCGATGACCACTCGCTGCGCGCATACTTCAAGGAGATTCTTCCCGACTTTGACGATGAAAGAGTGTACACCAACGATATCCGCAAGGTATTCAACTGGTACAACCTTCTTGTAGGTGCAGGGATTACCGAATTTGTGGATGCTGAGGAGCAGGCTGGAGAAGAAGCCTCCGCAGAGTAATCATTCGGAATACTGTCTGATAAGAAGTCAGACAAATCAGTTGTAAATTATCGGCGGAGTATCCGGAGTGTGTTGTGTGTGATGCGCTCAGGATACTCCGCCTGATGATATCGGCCTACGGCATATACTTTTTTTGCCAATTAAGATAGTGAGTTCGGTAAATTTTCATAACTTTGTAACTCAAACTCCATCCGATCCCTTATGGCTCGTATTAATTTAACAGGCATGGGTGTGGCTTTGGTCACACCATTTAAGAATGATAAGTCTATTGATTATAATGCTTTAGCCCGCTTGCTTGAATATCAGATAAAAAATGGTGTTGATTATCTGGTAGTGCTCGGCACAACTGCTGAGACGGCTACTTTGACAAGCGGTGAGAAAGCAGAACTCCGTGAGTTTATCGCAGAGAGAGTAGCAGGCCGCGTACCCCTTGTAATAGGGGTGGGGGGGAATAATACCATGGCTCTTGTCGAGGAACTGCATACAATCGACCTGACTCCGTTCAGTGCCGTTCTGTCGGTCGTTCCGTATTATAATAAACCATCTCAAGAAGGTATTTACCAGCATTATAAAGCTATTTCAGAGGCTTCGCCGATACCTGTGATACTGTACAATGTGCCCGGGCGTACCGGAGTAAACATGACGGCAGAGACAACTTTGCGCCTTGCTCGTGAATTCAGCAATATCATCGGTATTAAAGAGGCGTCGGGAAATATCAACCAGATGGATGATATAATCAAGAACAAGCCCTCCGACTTTATGGTGATTTCAGGTGATGACGGCATTACGTTCCCTTTGCTCACTCTTGGAGCTGTGGGCGTTATTTCCGTAATAGGCAATGCTTTCCCCCGCGAATTCTCACGAATGGTGCGACTTGCCCTTGAAGGAGATTATCGCCGAGCTCTGACAATCCATCATCGTTTTACCGAATTATTCAGTCTGCTCTTTGTAGATGGTAATCCTGCCGGTGTGAAATGCTTGCTCCATGCCATGGGATTCATTGAAAATGAACTCAGACTCCCCCTTGTGCCTACGCGCATTACCACCTATGAGCGCATTCGTCAGGTGCTTGACTCGTTGGGCTAAGATGAAAAAGATAGACTTCTGAAGGATTGAACAATTTATCGGGGGTGGCGTTATAGATATAAAACTTTTAAATATCTACCATTATGGCTGAATTCAACGATATTATCAAAGACAGTAAACCGACGCTTGTCGACTTCTATGCTACCTGGTGTGGCCCTTGCAAGATGATGCACCCCATTTTGGAACAGTTGAAGGATAAAATGGGCGATAGTGTCACAATTGTTAAAATTGATGTTGACAGACATCAGGATTTGGCGCAATTATATCGAGTAATGTCTGTCCCGACTTTGATTGTATTCCGCGATGGTGAAGTCAAGTGGCGTGCGGCTGGAGTACATACAGCCGAGGATCTCGAGGCAAAACTTAGAGAACAGATGTAAGTTTTTTGAACGATAACCGGATTTCCGGCCTATGTATTCAACTTATATGATTTCCCTGATTCATGAATTGAATCGGGGAAATTATTTTTTAAGACCCCGTTCCCCAATATTTGTTAACGCTGGGGTCGCATATCTCTGAGTGATTTTTGTCTTGTGATGAT
>NZ_JAIDKI010000183.1 GCF_029051885.1 Muribaculum sp. | reverse complement strand
TCCTTCGTCACATGTCGAAAATCGTCTCAAGCTATACGACCCTGGCGGCAACATTTATTATTAAACAAGCTCTAAATGCCTACTTATCGTTGTCAATACCGCTGACGAGGGCGGGCCCACCCTTGCGTGCCCTGCTCACAGTTACCATCCACACGCCAGCAAACACAAGCGCCACAGCCAATACCTTGGCCGGAGTAAAGGTATCGAGCCCAAGGCATATTCCTACTGTCGACGCCACAACAGGCTGCACATAATTATACATGCCGACAAGCGTAGGGCGCAATGCCTTCTGTCCTATCATTACACATATATAAGCCAGGAATGTTCCGCCACACACCACGAACGCTATGCCGTACCACTCCGGAGCCGATACCTCGCGCCATGGAAACGACGCAAGCGATGGAAGCGACGGGATAAGTATGGCAACAGAAGCAAATGTAAACATCCACCTCATCAGGGTAAACAACGAATATCTGCTTATGAAGTTCTTATATAGAGTAAGATACAGCGCGTAGCTGAACTGTGCGGCCAGCACCAGTATGTCGCCAAGCACAGGGTTACTGCCGGCGCCACTGCCATGGGCCGAACTCGTAAACACCAGCAACATCGCGCCGGAGGCACCAAGCGCTATACCGAGCGCCTTTTTCCATGTGACAGGCTCTTTAAGAATAAGCGCGGCAAGCAACATCACCCACATAGGCATCGTGGTAGTGATCACCGTAGCGTCGCTCGGTGTGCTGTAGCCCACGCCAAACAGATAGCACCCCTGGTTGAACACAATACCGAGCATCGCCGCTCCGGCAAGACGCAACAAATCCATAGCAGGTACATGCTGCCAGGGGGCGAATGCCGACGCTATCCAGAACAGCGCCGCAGCCCCGAACATGCGAAAGTCGCCCAGAAGCAAAGGCGATACAAGCGCACCCGCCATCACCATCTTGGCCACCGGAGCCATAAGCCCCCACATAAGATTGGCCCCGAGCATGGCCACATGACCTCGTATCTGTGCTTTGTCCATATTCATTAAATTCCCTTGAACAATCAGTAAAGAGGCTGCAAAGTTACAAAAAAAATGTCGCCGGCACACGTACATATGCCGGCGACACTGCTATAGGAGATTCTTAGAGCTTGTTTAATAATAAATGTTGCCGCCAGGGTCGTATAGCTTGAGACGATTTTCGACATGTGACGAAGGA
>NZ_JAIDKI010000182.1 GCF_029051885.1 Muribaculum sp. | reverse complement strand
CAAGCGAAAATATGCTCGACGATTGACCGCCCTGACGGTAACATTTATTATTAAACAAGCTCTAAACAAGCTCTTAATGCAACAGAACGATGCGTTTATCTGTTTTAACGATATGAATACAGAAAGGAAACATACATCAGGATACGAGAGTATATGTCTTGCCGGAGGATGCTTCTGGGGTACCCAGCATTTTCTGAAGCAGATCGACGGGGTAGTCTCTACCGAGGCCGGATATGCCAACAGCGATGAGCCTGACCCTACCTACAGGGAGGTGTGCAGCGGGCGCACCAATGCCGCCGAAGCGGTAATGGTGACTTACGACACATCGAAGGTCGGGCTGGAGCTTATCTTGCAGTTGTTTTTCATGACTATCGACCCGACGTCGGTCAACAGGCAGGGTAATGACCATGGCACGCAGTATCGCACGGGGATTTACTATACCTCGCCTGCTCAGACGGAGGTGATTGACCGGGCAGTGGGGCGCCTGGCTGAGGAGTATGACCGTCCCATCGCGGTGGAGGTAATGCCGCTGCGTAATTTCTATCCCGCCGAGGATTACCATCAGGACTATCTCGACAGGAATCCGGGCGGATACTGTCATATCGACCCGCGCTTGTTTGAGATTGCGCGTGAGGGTAGCCGGAAGGTGGCTGACGTGGCTGAGGTGAGCCGATGGCAGAAGCCGTCGGACGATGAGTTGCGGCGCCGTCTTACGGATATCCAGTATGCTGTGACCCGGAATAATGCTACCGAGCCGCCGTTTACAAATGAATACTGGAATGAGCGCCGCGAGGGTATATATGTCGACATAACGACCGGAGAGCCTTTATTTGCATCGAGCGATAAGTTTAGCTCAGGGTGTGGATGGCCGAGCTTCTCTCGTCCGATTCCCGGAGCGTCGATAGTCGAGAGGAGCGACCACTCTCACGGGATGGTGCGCACTGAGGTGCGCAGCTATGCCGGCGACGCGCATCTTGGACATGTGTTCAACGACGGTCCTCGTGCATCGGGCGGTCTGCGCTACTGCATCAACAGCGCGGCTCTGCGTTTTATACCTGTCGAGGATATGGAAGCCCTCGGCTATGGCGACTATCTGCCGTATGTGAAGTGACCTCAAGTACATAAAACGGGCGCTGCGTCAGAGATTTCTGACGCAGCGCCTTGTCTATGTAGGTCGGGATTATTTGCCTTTGAGTATGTGGCGGTTGGGTATCAGATGATGCCCTGGGCCATCATTGCGCGAGCCACTTTCATGAATCCGGCAACATTGGCACCCTTCACGTAGTTGGTGAATCCGTCCTCTTCCTTGCCGTACTTCTGACACTGCTCGTGGATATTCTTCATGATGCCTTTGAGCTTTTCGTCGACCTCTTCGGAGCTCCATGAGAGTTTCTGAGAGTTCTGTGCCATCTCAAGACCGCTTACCGATACACCGCCGGCGTTTGCAGCCTTGCCGGGTGCATAGAGTATCTTTGCGTTGAGGAATTCCTTGATAGCATCGGGAGTCGAGGGCATGTTGGCACCTTCGCTCACTGCAATCACGCCGTTGGCGAGAAGTGCGCGTGCGTCGTCGCCGTCAAGCTCGTTCTGTGTGGCTGAGGGCATTGCGATATCACACTTGTATCCCCAGGGACGTCCGCCCTCTACGTATTCGCAACCGAATTCTTCGGCAAACTCACGTATGCGGCCGCGGTATTCGTTCTTGAGCTTGAAGATGTAGTCGAGCTGTTCTTTGGTGAGACCTTCGGGCACGTAGATGCAGCCGTCGGAGTCGCTCATGGTGATTACCTTTGCGCCAAGCTCGAGGAGCTTCTTGGCGGTGTAGGTGGCCACGTTGCCTGAACCGGAGATAGCCACTACCTTGTCCTTGATGTCGATGCCGCGGGTTGCGAGCATGTTGAGCAGGAAGTATACATTGCCGTAGCCGGTAGCCTCGGGGCGGATAAGAGAGCCGCCGAACTCAAGACCTTTGCCGGTGAATGTGCCGGTAAATTCGCGGGCCATCTTTTTGTACATACCGTACATGTAGCCTACCTCACGTCCGCCTACACCTATGTCGCCGGCAGGCACGTCGGTGTCGGGGCCGATGTGGCGCCAGAGCTCAGCGATAAACGCCTGGCAGAAGCGCATTACTTCCATGTCGCTCTTTCCGCGCGGAGAGAAGTCGGAACCGCCTTTGCCACCGCCCATGGCGAGGGTAGTGAGTGAGTTTTTAAAAGTCTGTTCGAAAGCGAGGAACTTCAGAATCGACTGGTTGACTGAGGAGTGGAAACGGATACCTCCCTTGTACGGGCCAATAGCGTTGTTGTGCTGGATACGGTAGCCCATGTTGTTATGTACCTTGCCCTTGTCGTCGACCCATGATACACGGAACGAGAATATGCGGTCGGGAATACAGAGACGCTCGATAAGGTTGTAGCGCTCAAACTCGGGATGCTTGTTGTACTCATCCTCAATAGTGGTTATCACTTCTTCCACGGCCTGCAGGTATTCCGGCTCGTTGGGGAATCTGCGCTGGAGATCCGCTAACACTTCAGTTGCTTTCATACTTAAACTTTCTTTGAAGTTAATTCGGTGAATCTTTTAGAGATTATATATGAATTATACAATCTCTTGGTTTTCTTTTCGGCAAATTTACAACAAAATGGTTACATCCTGCAAATTTTTAAAGCAAAAATATCGAAAATTAGCAATTTTTGCCGCAAAATGTATTATCAGATGCCTAATGATACGCCGAAGTTGATGCATCGCGGCAGCATCGGGCCGTACATATAGCCGGAGTCGCGCATCGGTCCGCGGTCAAAGTCGTTCTGATATGAGTTGAATATATTGCTTACTCCGGCCGACACGTCGAGGTTGACACGGTTGTAGAGGCGGAAGCTGTAGGTGAACTTAAGCGATGCGTCGAAGAATGATTCTGTGCGTACGGCGAGATCCACATCCGTACCCGAGCCGGCGATGTGCTGCACGAGCATCGGTCCGGTGCCGGTGCCTGTGAGGCTTGCCTTGAGCGAGTGGGTAATCTCCCAGTTGGCTGTGAAATAACCGTAGATATCGGGTGTGCGGAACATTTTTTTCTCGGCCGGCACATCGGGATTGTCGCTCCATTGCTCGGGCTGCTTGTAGCGGCTGCGCTGTAGGGTGATGCCTCCCTGCATGTCGAAATGGCTTGAGAAGAATGCTTTTGCCTCGATGTTGAGTCCCATCACTCTCGCTCCGGAGCCATTGTAGCGCTCAAGCACTGCATTGCCTGCCGCGTCGGGCTCGTCGAGCTGACGCAGGGCAAACACATCGCGCAGGTCGGTGAAGAATCCCTCGACGAGGAGATTGGTCTGCACGTTGCCGAAGCGGTGGTACAGGTCGGCCGAGAGGCTTACGCTCTGTGAGCTCTCCTGCTTGAGTCCGGGGGCGAGCACTGTTACCACACGCTCGCCGCCTACGATGGCCACATGGAAATCCTCGTCGTAGGCCTGGGGCGAGCGGAATCCGGTGGAATATGATGCGCGGAAATTGAGATTGTCGGAAGGATTGAAGCGCAGGTTGGCGCGCGGCGATACGACCGGATTGTCAATCATGGAGTGCTTGTCGACGCGCGCACCCACCAGGAATCCCCATTTTTCATTTTTCCATTCGTTTTGCAGATATCCGCTGTAGATATTCACATCCTGCGTTATGTCGTGGTTGTAGCCTACGGTCACGTCGTGCAGACGGTTGTAGGAGTATTCCAGGCCGGCTACAAGCTCCGAGGGCATGAACAGGAACCGGTCGATAGGGTGTGTCCATTGTGTTCCGGCAGTGACCACGATGTCGGATGTGCGTCCGTAGGCGTTGGGATCCATTTCCGAGCCATAGTAGCTCTGTCGGCGTGTATTCTGAGTGGCGGCAAACACCGACAGATGGTCGCGGCGGTCGCGCAGCCAGAGGTCGAGAGTGGCTTCGCCTGCGTGGATGTTGTGGTCGACCTGCTCGGCTATCATCGCCATGTGGGCAGGCTGGTCAAGCCGGTCGCCTCCGCGGCGGTATTCGTGGGTGTTGTGGTACTCGAGAGTGAGTTTCGAATTGTCGCTCGTGCGCAGAAATGTGCGTGCGCCGAGAGTCTGTGTCTTGAGCTGGGCCACTTCGGTAAAGCCGTCGTCGTTGTGGTCATATCCGTCGCGATAGCGGCTCTGACCGTATATGAAGATGCCGGCCTTGTTGTTGTCGGTCACAACAGAGGCGTTGATGGTGGTATTGTTGTCCATAGCTCCCGAAGGGCCTATCGAAGTGAGGGTATGCGCTACTTTGGCGGAGTTGGACAGCGGGTCTTTGGTTATTATATTTATGGTGCCGCCTACGGCCGACGAGCCGAACAGAGCCGAGCCACCGCCGCGCATCACCTCTACGCGCTCTATCATGTTGGCCGGTATCTGCTCCAGGCCGTAGACGCCGGTAAGAGCAGAGAATACCGGGCGCGAGTTCATCAGTATCTGGGAGTAGTGTCCGTCGAGACCGTTGATTCTTACCTGTGTGAATCCGCAGTTCTGGCAATCGTTCTCGACTCTGACACCCGGCTGGAAGTCGAGTCCGTCGGCAAGGGAACATGCTCCGACATTGAGGAATGTGTTGCCCGATAGAACGTTGACAAGCGATGCGCTTTCGCGACGTCGGGTTTCGGTCTTTGACGATGTTACCACCACCTGGTCGAGCATGAATGCGTCAGGCGAGATTTCAAAGTTGAGCTCGACAGTCTGAGGCGACTTTACGCTTGTGCTTTTTTTCTGGTTGCGATAGCCCATGTATGATACCTCGAGGGTATATTCGCCCGGACGCAGGTCGCGGAATATATAATGACCCGATGCGTCGGTCATGGTGGCCATATTAGAGCCGAGAATCTTTACGATACATCCCGTGATATGTTCTCCATTTTCCTTGTCGATGACATGTCCGCCTATGTTGGCATCGGTGGGCACGTTGGCTGCTTTTGCGCTTGCAGAGATTGCGGTCAGTATTATCGCTGCAATCAGAGTAAGTGTCCTGTGAATCATTTGGCTATTTGTGAGTAGGTAATTAATGCTGTGCAAAATTACAAAATGCCTATCCTCTCTGCAATACCCGATTTTAGTGATTGTGTGTTGTGAATGTACGTGTGTCGTAATCAATAATGTGTACTACATGCGACTCTGAGAGATGAACGCAGGGTTGTGGCGGGAGTGAGCGGTTTGATAGGCTGCATGATGATGTCATGTGAGTTATTATCGCTATAGTGTATATGTTGAGGTGTGGTTTGTTTTGGAATATATACGGTATATTCGTTGTTTTGTGCTTTTTTTAATAAAAAAAATTAAATTTGTTATTGTTTTTATTAATTTTGCACGCGTAAAGATTTCTGTCTTTGAAATTCATGAATCTGTCTCTTTCGCATAAATGCCAATGTGCTTTATGACGGGAGAATCGAGCTTTTCATATGCTGATGCTTGAATGTTTGTTCCTTACTTATCTATTTTCATAGGAAATTAAGATTATTAAGGTACTTGGGGCTATTGGAAATCATATAATGGATTCATTTTTATTAATCATATAACCTATTATTAACCCTAAATTTAGATTACTCATTATTTATGAAACAATCCAAATCATTGATGATGTTGCTGTCGTTGTCTTCATCTGTCTTAGTCAGCGCTACAGTGCCTGTGGCTCCGGTAGAGTCGCGTCCTGAATCGAGGTCGGCACTGGTCAGCAATCTGTCGGTTGAGCGCACAGTGCTTTCTGAAAAGGAGATGGCTCCGGGCATAGTGCAGCGTGTGGTACGTGACAGCGAAGGACATATCTACAAAGACATGGTGAAGCATGGAAAGGTATCGGCCGGACGTCAGAATATCCGCAAAGTGTATAAGGCTCCGGCCGGAGCCACATTCTATGAGGGCTTTGAAGGGCATGCCGGAGAGCTTGACTGGCTGCCTGAAGGATGGACCGAAATCAATACTCCTGAAAACAAGCCTACTCTCGAGATGTGTAGCCATAACATCAACAACTCGTGGAGCGGACAGGACACCGGCGACGGATACTGGACCGCAATAACAACTGACGGTGTGAAGGAATGCTGGATTCATTTTACCTACAACTGGAGTTATAAGAATTCGGATGGTGAGAAAGTAGAGGGTGCGAAGGCTCCGCAGGATGAATGGCTCATCACGCCTGAAATTACAGTCGGTGCAAACGATGACCTGTTTTTCCTTGCCGAGGCCGACCTGGGCAGTGTCTATGATTACAACTGGAGTGCCTATATGTATGAGCGCGACAGAATTGATACCGACCTGGAAGTGCACGTCACTACCGACGGCGGCGATACGTGGACATGCCTCTGGAAGCTAAGTGAGAAGGAATGCGCGGATAAGACTGACGCCGAGCTGTATGATTTGATGGGCGAGCTGCAATATGCGTCATATTGTGTGCCTCTTACCGATTACCGTGGCAAGAAAGTAAAAATCGCTTTCCGTTATCTCACACCTTTTGCCGGTGGCAACTCGATGGCAGTCGATGCTGTAACGGTGGCTGCTCCACAGCCTGAGGCTTTCTACACACTTCCCGAAGGGAGCCTGCTTGCAGGCATAAGCGACGGCCTGCACAGCAATACCGAGCCTTATATTCTCATCCCTGCCGATAAGGAAATCAACTGGAGCGCTTCGTCCAACGTATATACCGAGACGAATTCGTGGGCGTTCTACAGCGAGGCTTCCGGTGAGATGACTGATATCGTAGAGGGCAATACGGCTAAGGTATCGTATGGATGGAGCCATGGCGGGGTGATTCCTTATCCTGTACTCACGGCGTCAAATGTAAACGGTTCACATAAATATTCGTTTGGCGGTGAGGAAAACAAGGGCGGAATGTATGTAGGTGGCCGAATTCCGGATCTTGCCGACGAGACGGTATATCTTGGCAACTATGATTATGTCAACAAGGGTCTTGTTGTGCCTAATTTCGGTAACGGTTCTTACTGTTTCGGCACATCTGCCAAAGACACATGGGGCACTAACATCAAGCAGACAGCTATCGGCAATCTGTTCTATGCTCCGGCTGCACCTCTTACCGTTACCGATGTGATGCTTACTCTTGGCGAATTTGATGCTGACGATGATGCAGTGATATATCTTGAGATGTATACCGTCGACTCCGACGGCCGACTCAGCGCGCAGCCTGTGGCCACATCGTCGGTGACAGGAAAGGAGATAACCGGCTTCGGATTCTACAATGCAATCTTCCACCTGGCTACACCTTATGAGATGTCGGGGCATACATTTGTGATGATTAAGGGATTTGACAGTGCGAAGGTGCGCGAGTTTGCCGCATGCGCACAGTCGGGACGCAATGATGCAGCGCATAATTATGCCTACATGATGTTTGACAACAATGGCGTGGAGATGCTTTACTCTGCATCCGATGCCCTTGCCGACTATTCTTCGGCTCTGTATATCAGTCTCAACGGTACTCACCATGTGTTGAGCCTCAGCGAGGAGATTGTGACGCTTGATGAGACTACCAATATGGTGGAAGTAGCGGCGAGCGCTACCAACTCTCCCGAAAACTGGTGGGTGGTCGACACTGCCAATGACAACGCACGTCTGCCGCTGGTAGCTGAGGGCACGACATTTGACTGGCTTACTGTAACGCCGGTGACAGGTGCCGACGGGTCGTATGCCGTGCGCTTCTCTGCTCCCCGCAGCAGTGAGCAGCGTTCGAAGACCGTATATCTCGGCAACGGCGGCACGGAGGCCCGTATCCGTGTGAAGCAGTCGGCTACCACCGATGTCTCCGGCATCGATGGCGTGGAAGATGAGGGCGGTTGCGCCTTATCATTTGACGGCGATATACTTACGGTTGGCGGAGTGGCCTCAGACGAGAGGGTATCTCTTTATGACGCTTACGGACGCAGGGTGTATGAGGGTGTCAACAATGTAGATACCCGCAGCCTTGGCAAGGGTATATATATCGTGCGTTGCGGCACGTATACCGCTAAGTTTGCCAAGTAATAGAGTCGAACTTAGACCCCGTTCCCCAATATTTGTTAACGCTGGGGCGGTCAAGCGTCGTGCAGATGTGTTCGCGCAGAGAGGGAGCAATGCGGTT
>NZ_JAIDKI010000181.1 GCF_029051885.1 Muribaculum sp. | reverse complement strand
GCCACACCACCGACGTGGAATGTACGGAGGGTAAGCTGTGTACCGGGCTCGCCGATTGACTGTGCCGCGATGACTCCGACAGCCTCGCCTTTCTGCACGAGACGGTTCTTGGAGAGGTCGCGTCCGTAGCACTTGGCACATACGCCCTTCTTGGACTCGCAGGTGAGTACCGAGCGGATTTCAACAGATTCGATGGGAGATTCGTTGATGCGCTTGGCTGCAATGTCGTCGATTTCGTCGCCTGAGGCCACGATGAGCTCTCCTGAGATGGGGTCGAACACGTCGTGTACGGACACGCGGCCGAGGATACGCTCGCCGAGCGATGCCACAACCTCTTCGTTGTTCTTAATCTCCTTGCATACGAGACCGCGCAGTGTGCCGCAGTCCTCTTCGTGGATAATCACGTCGTGGGCCACGTCGACCAGACGGCGGGTAAGATAACCGGCGTCGGCGGTCTTGAGGGCGGTGTCGGCAAGACCCTTTCGGGCACCGTGGGTGGAGATGAAGTACTCGAGCACTGACAGACCCTCCTTGAAGTTGGCAAGAATCGGGTTCTCGATAATCTGTCCGCCTTCTGCACCGGCTTTCTGGGGCTTGGCCATAAGACCACGCATACCGGCGAGCTGACGAATCTGGTCCTTAGAACCACGGGCGCCTGAGTCGAGCATCATGAATACAGAGTTGAAGCCCTGGTTGGCGGCTGTCATCTGCTTCATGAGGATGTCGGTAAGACGAGAGTTGACGTGTGTCCAGATATCGATAATCTGGTTGTAGCGCTCGTTGTTGGTGATGAAGCCCATTGCGTAGTTGTTGAGGACTTCCTGCACCTGCTCGTTTCCTTCGGCCACGAGCTGCTCTTTTTCCGGTGGAATGAGCACGTCGCCGAGGTTGAACGACAGACCGCCGCGGAATGCCATGTAGTAGCCGAGGTTCTTGATGTCGTCGAGGAACTGGGCTGAACGTGTCACACCGCATGTGCTGATTACATCGCCGATGATGTCGCGGAGCGACTTCTTGGAGATAATCTTGTTGACATAGCCGATCTCCTTGGGTACGCTCTGGTTGAAGATGACGCGGCCTACGGAGGTGTTGTCGACAAGGTGCTGGATGGGGTTGCCCTGTTCGTCGATATCGTCTACAACAACCGAAATGGGTGCGTGGAGCGATATGCGGCCTTCGTTGTAGGCGATGAGTGCCTCTTCGGGACCGTAGAACTTGTGGCCTTCACCCTGGGCTCCGGGGCGGAGCTTGGTGATATAGTAGAGTCCGAGTACCATGTCCTGAGAAGGCACGGTAATAGGAGCGCCGTTGGCGGGGTTGAGAATGTTGTGTGCACCGAGCATGAGCATCTGGGCTTCGAGCACGGCCTCGTTGCCGAGGGGGAGGTGCACGGCCATCTGGTCACCGTCGAAGTCGGCGTTGAATGCCGTACATGCGAGGGGGTGGAGCTGGATAGCCTTGCCTTCAATCATCTTGGGCTGGAATGCCTGGATACCGAGACGGTGAAGTGTCGGGGCACGGTTGAGGAGCACGGGGTGGCCTTTCATTACGTGTTCGAGGATGTCCCATACTACGGGTTCCTTGCGGTCGACAATCTTCTTGGCCGATTTTACGGTCTTGACGATGCCGCGCTCGATGAGCTTGCGGATTACGAAAGGCTTGTAGAGCTCGGCGGCCATGTTTTTGGGCAGGCCGCATTCGTGCATCTTGAGCTCGGGGCCAACGACGATAACCGAACGTGCGGAGTAGTCGACACGCTTACCGAGAAGGTTCTGACGGAAGCGGCCCTGCTTGCCTTTGAGCGAGTCGGAGAGCGACTTGAGGGGACGGTTGGCGTCGGTCTTCACAGCCGATGACTTGCGCGAGTTGTCGAGCAGAGAGTCGACGGCCTCCTGGAGCATACGCTTCTCGTTGCGGAGAATCACCTCGGGAGCCTTGATTTCGATAAGGCGCTTCAGACGGTTGTTACGTATGATTACGCGACGGTATAGGTCGTTGAGGTCGGATGTTGCGAAGCGTCCGCCGTCGAGGGGAACGAGGGGGCGGAGTTCTGGCGGGATTACAGGCACAGCCTGGAGAACCATCCACTCGGGCTTGTTGCGGTGGCGTGAAGCGCGGAACGACTCTACAATCTGGAGGCGCTTGAGGGCCTCGGTCTTGCGCTGCTGAGAGCCGTCGGTGTTGGCACGGTGGCGCAGTTCGTAGGAGAGAGAGTCGAGGTCGAGACGTGTGAGAAGGTCGTAGACAGCCTCGGCGCCCATCTTGGCGATGAACTTGTTGGGGTCGGTGTCCTCGAGGCGGTCGTTGCCTTCGGGCAGACGGTCGATGATGTCGAAGTATTCTTCCTCGGTGAGGAGGTCGAGCTTGTCGACACCTTCGGCTGCGCCCGGCTGTATCACGACGTAGCGCTCGTAGTAGATAACTGCGTCGAGCTTCTTGGAGGGAAGTCCAAGCAGGTATCCTATCTTGTTAGGCAAAGAGCGGAAATACCAGATGTGAGCCACGGGCACTACCAGCTTGATGTGGCCCATGCGCTCGCGGCGTACCTTCTTTTCTGTCACCATTACACCGCATCGGTCGCAGACGATGCCTTTGTAGCGGATGCGTTTGTACTTTCCGCAATGGCACTCGTAGTCCTTCACGGGGCCGAAAATCTTCTCGCAGAAGAGGCCGTCGCGTTCGGGCTTGTATGTGCGGTAGTTGATGGTTTCAGGCTTGAGGACCTCGCCGCTCGACTTCTCGAGAATCTCCTCGGGCGAAGCGAGCCCGATGGAGATTTTGGAGAAACCGGTCTTTGTCTTGTTGTCTTTTCTAAAAGCCATTATATATTTACCTTTCTTATAAAGATTACTGCTCTAAGTTGATGCTCAGACCGAGGCCGCGCAATTCGTGGAGAAGCACGTTGAGCGACTCGGGGATGCCGGGGGTGGGCATGGGATCGCCTTTGACGATTGACTCGTAGGCTTTGGAGCGTCCGTTCACGTCGTCCGACTTGATAGTCAGAATTTCCTGCAGGATGTGTGATGCGCCGAATGCCTCGAGCGCCCACACCTCCATCTCTCCGAAACGCTGTCCGCCGAACTGCGCCTTACCGCCGAGAGGCTGCTGGGTGATGAGCGAGTACGGACCGATACTACGTGCGTGCATCTTGTCTTCGACCATGTGGCCGAGCTTGAGCATGTAGATGACGCCTACTGTAGCAGGCTGGTCGAAGCGTTCGCCGGTGCCGCCGTCATAGAGGTATGTCTTACCGTAGCGGGGTATGCCGGCCTTGTCGGTCCAGTCGTTGAGGTCGTCGAGCGATGCGCCGTCGAAAATCGGGGTGGCGAATATCTCGCCCAGTTCGCGTCCGGCCCATCCGAGTACGGTCTCGAAAATCTGTCCGAGGTTCATACGCGAGGGCACACCCAGCGGGTTGAGGCAGATGTCGACCGGAGTACCGTCGGCGAGGAATGGCATGTCCTCCTGGCGAACGATGCGCGACACGATACCTTTGTTACCGTGACGTCCGGCCATCTTGTCGCCTACGCTGATTTTGCGCTTCTTGGCGATGTATACCTTGGCCATCTGCATGATGCCTGAGGGGAGTTCGTCGCCGATTGATATGTCGAATTTTCTGCGGCGGAGTTCTGCGTCGATTTCTTTCGACTTGCGGATATAGTTGGAAATGGTAGCGCGGATGAGGTCGTTCTTATGAGCGTCGGCAGTCCATTTCGAGAGGTTTACGGTGTCGTAGTTGATATCCTTGAGAGCACCGGCTGTGAATTTGGCTCCTTTTGCCACGATGTCGGCTCCGAGGAAGTCCTTTACACCGTTGGATGTCTTGCCTTCGGTGAGGATGAGGAGCTTGTTTACGAGTACGTCGCGGAGCTCGGCCTGGCGCTTCTCATACTCTTCGTCGAGCTTGGGGAGCTGGGCGTTTGCGCTCTTTGATTTCTTCTTTGTGGCACGCTGGAACAGGTTTGTGCCGATAACGACACCCTTGAGCGATGGAGTGGCTTTGAGTGAGGCATCCTTCACGTCGCCGGCTTTGTCGCCGAAAATCGCGCGGAGGAGTTTTTCCTCAGGAGTGGGATCCGACTCGCCCTTGGGGGTAATCTTGCCGATCATGATATCGCCGGGGGCCACGTGTGCGCCCACACGGATGATACCGCGCTCGTCAAGGTCTTTGGTGGCATCCTCGCTTACGTTGGGTATGTCGGAGGTGAGCTCTTCCATACCGCGCTTGGTCTCGCGCACTTCGAGGGAGTATTCGTCGACGTGGACTGATGTAAGGATGTCCTCGCGTACCATACGCTCGTTGAGCACGATGGCGTCCTCATAGTTGTAGCCTTTCCAGGGCATGAATGCCACTTTGAGGTTGCGTCCGAGGGCGAGTTCGCCGTTTTCGGTTGAATATCCTTCGGTGAGAATCTGACCGGGCACTACGCGCTGGCCTTTTGTGCATATCGGGCGCAGGTCGATTGTGGTGCTCTGGTTGGTCTTGCGGAATTTGGGGATGGTGTATTCTTTCACGGCATCCTCGAATGCCACAAACTCTTCGTCCTCAGTGCGGTCGTAGCGGATGCGGATTGTCTTTGCATCGACAAACTCAATCACACCGTTGCCTTCGGCCATAATCTGTGTGCGTGAGTCGCGGATGAGCTGTCCTTCCAGGCCGGTGCCCACGATGGGGGCCTCGCTGCGGAGCAGAGGCACGGCCTGGCGCATCATGTTTGAACCCATGAGCGCGCGGTTGGCGTCGTCATGCTCGAGGAAGGGGATGAGCGATGCTGCGATGGATGCAATCTGTGTCGGTGACACGTCCATGAGGTCGACCTCGGAAGGTGCGACGATAGGGAAGTCAGCATCCTGACGGGCTTTGACACGCTCGCGCTCGAAGTCGCCGGCGGTGGTAATCGGGGCGTTGCCCTGGGCAATAATCTTGCCTTCCTCCATTTCGGCGGTGAGGTATACTACCTCGTCGTTGTTTACGTTGACCTTGCTGTCCTTAACCTCGCGGTAGGGGGTTTCGATGAAGCCGAGGTCGTTGATTTTGGCGTAAACGCAGAGCGAAGATATCAGACCGATGTTGGGGCCTTCAGGGGTCTCGATAGGACAGAGACGGCCGTAGTGGGTATAGTGTACGTCTCGTACCTCGAAGCCTGCACGCTCGCGCGACAGACCGCCGGGTCCGAGGGCCGACATACGGCGTTTGTGGGTAATCTCGGCCAGAGGGTTGGTCTGGTCCATGAACTGCGACAGCGCGTTGGTGCCGAAGAATGTGTTGATTACCGATGATATGGTCTTGGCGTTGATGAGATCGATGGGAGTGAAGTCCTCGTTGTCGCGCACGTTCATACGTTCGCGGATAGTACGCGACATACGGGCGAGACCAACGCCGAACTGGTTGTAGAGCTGTTCGCCTACGGTGCGTACACGGCGGTTGCTGAGGTGGTCGATATCATCGACATCGGTCTTTGAGTTGATAAGCTCGATCAGGTACTTGATGATGGCGATGATGTCCTCTTTGGTGAGTACTTTCACGTCCATCGATGTGCCCAGGCCGAGTTTCTTGTTGATGCGGTAGCGTCCTACCTCTCCGAGGTCGTAGCGCTTTTCGGAGAAGAAGAGGTTGGTTATTACCTCGCGGGCCGAAGCATCGTCGGGAGCCTCTGCATTGCGCAGCTGGCGGTATATATATTGTATGGCCTCCTTTTCAGAGTTGGAGGTATCTTTCTGGAGAGTGTTGAATATGATGGAGTAGTCGCTGGCCGAAGCATCCTCTTTGTGCAGGAGTACAGTCTGTGCGCCGGCGTCGATGATATCCTGTATCATCTCGTCCTCCAGCACTGACTCGCGCTCTACAACTACTTCGGTACGCTCGATTGAGCTGATTTCGCCGGTGTCTTCGTCGACGAAGTCTTCTACCCACTTCTTTACGACGCGGGCTGCCAGCTTGCGGCCGATTGCCTTCTTGAGGTTGGTCTTGTTGACCTTAATCTCTTCGGCGAGGCCAAAAATCTCAATAATGTCTTTATCGCTCTCAAGACCTATGGCACGCAGAAGTGTTGTTACGGGGAGCTTCTTCTTGCGGTCGATGTAGGCGTACATCACGTTGTTGATGTCGGTGGCAAACTCAATCCAACTGCCACGGAACGGGATGATACGAGCCGAGTAGAGTTTTGTACCGTTGGCGTGGGTGCTCTGACCGAAGAACACGCCGGGCGAACGGTGGAGCTGCGATACCACAACGCGTTCGGCACCGTTGATCACAAATGTACCCTGTGCGGTCATATAGGGAATCGGGCCGAGATAAACGTCCTGGATCTTGGGCTCAAAATCCTCGTGATCTGGGTCGGTACAGTATAGTTTTAGCTTGGCTTTGAGGGGTACGGAGTAGGTCAGGCCGCGTTCCAGACACTCAGCAATGGTGTATCTGGGCGGATCGATATAGTAATCGAGAAATTCCAGCACATAGTTGTTGCGGGTATCCACGATGGGGAAATTCTCGGCAAAAACTTTATATAGACCCTCATTTTTGCGCTTTTCCGGGGGAGTGTCGAGTTGCAGGAAGTCCTGAAACGATTTAAGCTGCACCTCCAGGAAATCAGGGTAAGGAAGAGGATTCTTTACCGATGTGAAATTGATACGGGGTTTAGTTGCGGTAACAGACATTTAGAGAAATGGTTAAGAGAAGTATCGCAGCGGAATCGATCAGGATGCCGGTACATATCCGGTCATAGTCTGTGGCATCCCGACACGATACTTCAGGTGAAGTGTACTTAAAATATAGCACAAAAAGGTTAAGAATCATATAGTATGATTCTTAACCCGGTTACCTGATGACAGGTAAAATTATTTAAGTTCAACTTCAGCGCCAGCCTCTTCGAGCTGCTTCTTGAGACCCTCGGCGTCAGCCTTAGAGAGACCTTCCTTAACAACGCCGGGAGCGCCGTCAACGAGTTCCTTAGCTTCCTTGAGGCCGAGACCTGTGAGCTCCTTAACGAGCTTAACAACGGCGAGCTTGCTGGCACCAGCGCTCTTGAGTACTACGTCGAAAGAGGTCTTCTCCTCAGCGGCAGCAGCACCACCGGCAGCGGGAGCGGCAACAGCAACAGCAGCAGCTGCGGGTTCGATGCCATACTCTTCCTTGAGAATCTGAGCAAGTTCGTTTACTTCTTTTACTGAGAGGTTAACTAATTGTTCTGCAAAAGCTTTTAAATCTGCCATTTTAGTATGATTTTTTTGTTTGTTCGAATTGGGTATTGATTATTCTTTGTTGGAGAGAGTTTCAAGGATGCCGTGGAGCTTGGTGCCACCCGAAGTAAGAGCGGATACCACATTCTTGGCCGGAGACTGGAGCAGAGCGACAACATCGGCGATGAGTTCGTTCTTGCTCTTGATTGCAGCCAGCGTGTCAAGCTGATCAGCGCCAAGGTAGACGGTTTCCTCTACATAGGCAGCCTTAAGCAAGGGGAGCTTGGCGTCTTTATCTTTCTTGAGGACATCTTTGATGAGCTTCGCGGGAGCATTTCCAACATTAGAGAACATGATGGATGTAGCTTCCTTGAGAGCGGGGTAGATTTCAGAATAGTCCTGGTCGAGCGACTCGAGAGCCTTGTGGAGAAGAGTGTTCTTGACAACAAGGAGCTTGATGTCGGCCTTGTTGCAGGCACGGCGCAGGTCAGATGTCTTTTCTGCATTGAGACCGGCAGTCTCTACCAGATAGAAGCAGCTGTACTGTTTGATGGTGTCTGCAATCTTTTCTATAATAATTGCTTTATCTTCCTTCTTCATTGTGAATCGTCTTTAATGGGTTAGGCATCCACTGACTTGGAGTCAACCTTGATGCCGGGACTCATGGTGCTTGAAAGATAAATGCTCTTAATATAGGTGCCTTTAGCGGTAGCGGGCTTGAGCTTGATCAGAGTGTTGATGAACTCGCGTGCATTGTCGCGCATCTGCTCGGGGGTGAAGCTCACCTTGCCGATAGAAGAGTGAACAATACCGTTCTTGTCAACCTTGAAGTCGATCTTACCTTTCTTTACCTCTTCGACAGCTTTGGCAACATCGTTGGTAACGGTGCCGCTCTTGGGGTTCGGCATGAGGCCACGGGGACCGAGGATACGGCCGAGGGCACCGATTTTACCCATGATGGCGGGCTGAGTGATGATTACGTCAACATCGGTCCAGCCACCTTTGATTTTGTCGATATACTCGTCAAGACCCACATAGTCGGCACCGGCAGCCTTGGCTGCAGTCTCGGCATCGGGGTTGCAAAGTACGAGCACGGTAGTCTTCTTACCAGTGCCGTGAGGCAGAGTGACAACGCCGCGTACCATTTGGTTAGCCTTACGGGGATCAACACCCAGACGTACGTCGATATCAAGCGAGGCGTCAAACTTAGCGTAGTTTGTCTCCTTTACCTTATCGGCGGCTTCGAGGAGTGAATAAGCCTTCCCTGCTTCAATCTTCGCTAAAGCTAACTTTTGGTTTTTAGTAAGTTTTGCCATGTCAATTGAAGTTATTAGTTATTTTCCGGGAATGCTCCCTTTACGGTGATACCCATGCTTCGAGCAGTGCCGGCGACCATGCGCATTGCGGATTCGACAGTGAAGCAGTTGAGGTCGGGCATTTTGTCTTCAGCAATAGCCTTAACCTGCTCCCAGGTGATTTCGGCAACCTTCTTACGGTTAGGCTCGGCAGAACCGCTCTTAACCTTGGCAGCCTCGAGGAGCTGGATGGCAACGGGGGGAGTCTTAACTACAAAATCAAACGATTTGTCGGTGTAGTATGTGATGACAACCGGAAGAACCTTTCCAGCCTTGTCCTGGGTGCGGGCGTTGAATTGCTTGCAAAACTCCATGATGTTGATGCCCTTAGAACCCAGAGCGGGACCTACTGGCGGTGAAGGATTTGCTGCCCCACCTTTAATCTGCAATTTGATCTGTCCAGCAATTTCTTTAGCCATTTTTTTACAAATTTGATGGTGTTGTATAAACATGCGCTATATTGACGCAAACAATGCTCGTAACCGCATTATTTGGCCAACTCACGCTCTACTTGTGACGCTTCCAGCTCAAGTGGTGTACGACGACCGAAAATCTTTACCTCTACCTTGAGTTTGCGTTTCTCGGAATCGAGATCTACAATCTCACCGGTAAATCCGGCAAAGGGGCCGACAGTAACCTTTACATGCTCTCCTACGAGGAAGTCATTGAAGCCATCCTCATTGGCATCATTAATCTCATCGGCAGCACCAAGCATACGCATTACTTCCGACTGACGGAGCGACTCGGGCGCTGAGCCTTTCGAACGTCCGCGGAGGAAGTCGATTACGTTGGTGGTGTTGCTGAGTTCATGAATCACTTCTCCGGTAAGAGTTGCCTCGATGAATACGTAGCCCGAATAGAGGTTGCGCTCTTTTACGACACGCTTTCCATTGCGGGTAGTCACGATTTTCTCGGAGGGAATCAACACCTGAGATACGTAGTTGCCAAGATTGGTATTCTTGATCTGTGCATCAAGAAGCTCCTTGACTTTAGCTTCTTTTCCTGATATGGCACGAAGCACGTACCATTCCTTTTTCAATTCAGCCATGATTTACTACGCAAGTCCGTAAATGAAGTGCATGAAATGATCAATAATCTGGTCGAAAATCAAGATAATCAGTGCTATTATGATGGAAGCAATCAGCACGATACAGCTGCTCTTGATTAGCTGGACCTTAGTAGGCCAAGAGGTCTTATACCGAAGTTCGGCATAAGACTCCTGAAGGTCTGTAAGTAGTTTAAAATTTTTCATTTCTCAATTTTTGGCACGGGACGAGAGACTCGAACTCCCGACACCCGGTTTTGGAGACCGGTGCTCTACCAACTGAGCTAGTCCCGTAGGTTGCGTATCCGCGTCATCATCGACGCGGATACGCCGTTATAGTAATGGGGAATGATTATTCAATAATCTCGGTGATCTGACCGGAACCAACGGTGCGGCCACCTTCACGGATTGCGAAGCGGAGACCCTTGTCGCAAGCAACGGGGTTGATGAGCTTCACGATGATTTCTACGTGGTCACCAGGCATTACCATCTCAACACCTTCGGGAAGGGTGATTTCACCGGTCACGTCGAGTGTACGGATGTAGAACTGGGGACGGTAGTGGTTGTGGAACGGAGTGTGACGGCCGCCCTCTTCTTTCTTCAGGATGTAGACAGAAGCCTTGAATTCGTCGTGAGGCTTAACTACGCCCGGGTGGCAGATAACCATACCACGCTTGATATCTTTCTTGTCGATACCGCGGAGGAGGAGACCAACGTTGTCGCCGGCTTCGCCCTGATCGAGGAGCTTGCGGAACATCTCAACACCGGTAACAACCGACTTGAGGTCAGCGCCAAGACCCATGATCTGAACTTCATCACCAACCTTAACGATACCTGTCTCGATACGACCGGTGGCAACAGTACCACGACCGGTGATTGAGAATACGTCCTCAACAGGCATAAGGAAGGGTTTGTCGATATCGCGGGGAGGCAGGGGAATCCATTCGTCAACAGCAGCCATGAGCTCCATAACCTTCTCTTCCCACTGGGGCTCACCGTTGAGAGCGCCGAGGGCAGAGCCACGGATGATAGGAGTGTTGTCGCCGTCGTAGTCGTAAGACGAAAGAAGGTCACGCATTTCCATCTCAACGAGGTCGAACATCTCTTCGTCGTCGACCATGTCGCACTTGTTCAGGAATACAACGATACGGGGAACGTTCACCTGACGGGCGAGAAGGATGTGCTCGCGGGTCTGGGGCATAGGACCGTCGGTTGCGGCAACTACGATGATAGCACCGTCCATCTGAGCAGCACCGGTAACCATGTTCTTTACATAGTCGGCGTGTCCCGGGCAGTCTACGTGAGCGTAGTGACGGTTGGCAGTCTCATACTCTACGTGAGCGGTGTTGATTGTAATACCGCGCTCCTTTTCCTCGGGAGCATTGTCGATCTGATCGAACGACTTAACTTCAGAGAGACCCTTCTTGGCCAGCACGGTAGTGATGGCAGCGGTCAGAGTAGTTTTGCCGTGGTCAACGTGGCCGATAGTACCGATGTTGACATGCGGTTTGGTTCTTTCGAATTTTTCTTTAGCCATAACTATTGTTATTTTGATGATAATATTTTCCTTTTAACAAAGCAACCACGAACATGCGTTGCATATCCGAGGCTACAGTAGTGAGCCGATGGCGGGATTTGAACCCGCGACCTCTTCCTTACCAAGGAAGTGCTCTACCCCTGAGCTACATTGGCAACATTT
>NZ_JAIDKI010000180.1 GCF_029051885.1 Muribaculum sp. | reverse complement strand
GTCTAAAATTTACATTACTTTGCTTTTAAGAGTCTTGTCAGCGTCTTTTTGTTCGCTCTTCAGTCACGTAGCTACGGCTACGCTCGTTCATCGCAAACAAAAATCCATCAGACAATCACTCTCAAAGTCTGTATCATAAGTAAGTCATAAATTTAAACAATCTCTAAAATATTATCTCGATTTACAGATAATTTCACATTTTTCCTTCGTCACAATAGGAAAAATATCCTCCATGGGTGATGATTATATGGTCAAGCACCCTTATGTCAAGCAATGCTCCTCCGTCGCGCAGCCTACGCGTAAGCGCATCATCCTCCGGACTGGGACGCAGATTGCCAGATGGATGGTTGTGCACGAGTATTATTCCGGATACCATATCACCGCGCTCCATGACCCTTTTGAATATCAGTTTCGGATCCACTACGGTAGCGGCAGTGCCGCCGCTGCTTATCTGCACACGGTCGACCACACTGTTGTTGCGCGACAGCATTATTATCCAGAATTCCTCATGATGAATATGCTGGAGCTGCCGACGCATGAGGGCATACACAGTGTCGCTCCCCTTTATCACAGGCTTACGCTCCACCTCCTCGTCACGACACCGCATGCCAAGCTCAAATGCCGCAAGCAGGCTGATTGCCTTTGCCGGACCGACCCCCGGATTATCGCGCACAATCTCACGCACAGAGCGCGAGGCGATATCCGACAACTGACCGCCATAACGACGCAACAACTCCTGGCTCATAGTCAGCACCGACTTCCCGCGCATGCCGTTGCCGAAGATTATGGCCACAAGTTCGGGTGTCGACAATGAGCCGATACCGTCGCGCATGGCCTTTTCGCGCGGACGGTCGGACGGCGCGATATCCTCGATAAGGATATAGTCGCGCACTTCAGGCTGAGGAGATTCCATATGAAAAGTTATGATGTATATGTAGATAATAACGGCAGTACAGAGCTATTTACCGCGACGCATGTCAATCTCTTCCGCGATGTTACGCCCGCGTCGGAGCAGTATCTTTGTAATGTACGCCTTCAGGAAACCACACCCGTATCCACCGAGCTGTATTATGCTTGCGGGGACGGCAAGAGTGGCTATTTTCACCGAATGTGTCGACACAAGAGCGGCTACCCATATGGCGAGCAGATAAAGGGCCAAAGGGAGCAGAAACCATGGTGAGACGAATATGCCGAGAAGAATCAGGGCTATGGCTCCTGTAACTGCCACTGCCGGCAGCCAGTGCACAAGTTTGAGCGAGTCGGGATACAGAAGATAAAGTGTGATACGCGACATACCGAACACATAGACCTGACGCATGAACTTGCGGAAATCCACACGCCGCTTATGATATACCGGAGCACTGTGTATCAGCCCTATTGAAAAGCCAGCATTGCGTATACGAGTGCTCATGTCTATATCCTCGGAAAACATCTCGCGGAATCCCCCTACCCGCTCGTACACCTTGCGCGAATATCCCATATTGAATGTTCGCGGAGTAAATTTTTCCAGACTTATTTTTCCGCCGCGTATGCCTCCCGTAGTAAGAAACGATGTCATCGAATGGTTGATTGCCTTCTGGGTGGGAGTAAACGAGTCGTGGGCGGCATCAGGGCCACCGAAGCAGTCGAGAGGACGCTTCTTCAAAGCATCGTCGAGATGCCGGAAATACCCCTGTGGAATCACACAGTCGGAGTCGAAAAATATAAAATACTCACCCGACGCACGTTCCATGCCATAGTTGCGCGCAATTGAACGTCCTTCATTTGACTTGAAATAGTATTTTACATCCACACTGTCGGCATAGCGCTTCACCACGTCATCACACGGCTGCGACGAACCGTCTTCCACGATTATTACTTCGAAGTCGGTAAATGTCTGTTGCGAAAGGCTTTTAAGCAGATCATCGACTTCGTCAATACGATTGTATACCGGTATAATTACAGAATATTTAGGCATTGTGAATGAGAAAGGTCAATATGAGGTATTCAGGTATGGGTTGCAGCCTCGCAGTCAGTCCATACGGTTTTTATAGTCATCGTAAGTGTAATGACGCAGAACCGAGCATTCACCTGCGGCGTCACACCATACGATATCAGGATGCTGTATGCCGTTGAACATGGTAGTCTTCACGGTCGTGTAGTGGTTCATATCCTCCAGTGTAAGGATATCGCCTATCTTAAGCGGCACCGGGAAAGTCCAGTCATCGACAAAATCGCCACTCAGACAGGAGTTGCCTCCGAGCCGATAAGAAGGCAAACCTTCGCCCGGCTCCACACTCTCTGTTATAGCCGGCTTGTAGGGCATCTCCAGACAGTCGGGCATATGGCATGCAAACGAGGCATCAATAATAGCTGTCTTCACCCCCTGGTTCTCCACGACATCGACTACGGAAGTAATCAAATCGCCGGTGCGCCACATAAATGCACTGCCAGGCTCAAGGATTACTTTCAGCCACGGATAACGCTCACGAAACGCGCGAAGGAGTCCGACAAGATGCTTTGTATCGTAGCCCTCGCGTGTCATAAGATGGCCACCACCCATATTTACCCATTTCACCTGCGGCAGATACTTGCCAAACTGCTTCTCGAATGCTTCAAGCACCTTTTCAAGATCATATGATGTAGACTCGCACAGGGCATGGAAATGCAGGCCTTCGATTCCGGATGGAAGTGAATCACCGATCTGCTCGGCTGTAGCTCCGAATCTCGAGCCGGGAACGGCGGGATTGTATATGTCGGTCTCAATTACCGAACACATCGGATTTACCCTCAGTCCGGGGCTTACGCGCCTGTCGGGATGAGCGGCATTATACTCCTCGACATCCTTGCGAAACCGTTCCCACTGAGACAGGGAGTTGAAAGTAAGGTGGCTGCTACCGGCCAGGAATTTACCGATAGTGCCGGGAGTATAGGCCGGGCAGTAAGTGTGTACCTCTCCGCCAAGCTCCTCATTGCCGAGACGCATCTCGTTGAGAGAACTCGCCGTGGAGTTGCGCACATACTCGCGCACAACCGGAAATGTACGCCAAAGTGCATTGGCCTTGAATGCCATTATTATCTCTATTCCGGCATCGCGTGCAACCGAGGTAATCAGCTCAAGATTGCGGCGTATGCGGTCTTCATATACTATATAATATGGTGTGGTAAGCTCAGTAGCCTTCATATACTTATTGGATAATTCAGTTGTCGAGTATGGTAAATCGGGCGAACTTCAGAAGAAGTTTCTTCTCGCCTACGACATTGAACATAACGGTAATCGTAGGACTTGGCGCATTGGATGTGACGGCTGATATAGTGCCGACACCAAACCGTGAGTGCTCTATGCGCATGCCGACTTTCAGCGCCGCCACATCGTGGGTATTGCCGTCGGTCCGGGGACTATTGCCATCACCGGCAGGTGGGGATGACAGGTTGACGGGATGGATATTAGACTTTGCCGGCGCATCATCGACAAGAGGATGACGGAACGAACGGCGACGGTCGTCAGACATTCTGCCTCCAACCGAATCACGGTAATTATCGAGAGGATTTATGACACTGTCGGAGCGGGAGAACTCGCTGCCCGGAGAAACATACAGGTACCCCCTGTCAATGTCTCCAATAAAACGCGAAGGGCGTGTCGGGGCAGTCTGCCCGTTGCGGTAGCGGCTTGCAGCGTAAGTAATCACACAATGACGGCGCGCACGCGTTATAGCCACATACAGCAGCCTGCGCTCCTCCTCAATACCGCGCAATGTGTCACAGCTCATGGCCGAGGGGAAGAGCTCCTCTTCGACCCCGACTACAATCACATTGTTGAATTCCAGACCCTTTGCGGCATGGACTGTCATAAGCGTCACGGCCTCCCCGTTGCTGTCGCTCATATCCTGGTCGGAAGCAAGCGATACATTGGTAAGAAAATCGACAAGAGTTGTCTCCTGCGCCGCTTGCTCCATGCGCTCGCCGACAAATTCTGATATTCCTTGCAGGAGTTCAAGAATATTCTCCTGCTTTGAGATACTTTCCGGAGTATTGTCATGGATAAGAGAGGCAAGCATACGGGTATCCTCGACTATACTCCGGGCCACATCGTTGGCCGAGACATTGGCAGTGACCATTCCAACGAATTTCTGCACCAGTTCGACAAACCCCGTCACTTTCTTTACTGCGGCCGATTTCAGTCCGGTATCGTAGCGGTCGAGCGATGTAGCCACATTCCACATACTCACGCCACAGTGCATGGCAGTATGTATCAGACGGTTTACGGTAGTATCCCCTATACCTCGGGCCGGAGTGTTGATGACGCGCTTAAAAGCCTCGTCATCATCAGGGTTGACGGCCATACGCATGTATGCCACAACATCCTTTACCTCTTTGCGCTGATAGAATGACAGGCCGCCGTAGATACGGTAAGGGATATTGCGGTTGCGCAGCGACTCCTCAAGGCGTCGCGACTGGGAATTGGTACGGTAAAGAATGGCGAACTCATTATAAGGATCGTGGCTGCGCATCTGCATCTGCGACACCTTGTTGGCCACAAGTATGGCCTCTTCATAGTCGCTGTAGGCCTGTATGACCTCTATGCGTGAGCCGACATCGTTGCGTGAGAATACCTGTTTAGGTATCTGCTCCTTGTTCTTGGCAATAAGGGTATTGGCCGCATTTATGATATTCTGGGTCGAGCGGTAGTTCTGCTCAAGTTTGAATGTGCGCAATGCCGGAAACGACTTGTGCAGATTAAGTATGTTGCTGATATTGGCGCCACGAAACGAGTATATGCTCTGGGCGTCATCGCCCACCACACACAGAGCCTTTGACTCCTCGCAGAGCTGGCGTATGATTACATGCTGAGCGAAGTTGGTGTCCTGGTACTCGTCGACAAGCACATATCTGAAATACTCCTGATATTTCTTACGTATCTCAGGATTATCCCGCAGCAACACATTAGTATAATATAGCAGGTCATCAAAATCCATGGCCCCGGCATGGCGGCAACGCGCACAGTATACACTGTATATGTCGCCGAGCGCAGGGCGCTTCGCCCTCTCGTCGGCCGACATCCGGCCGGCATCTGACATATACATTTCTGGCGATATCAACGCGTTTTTCGCATTGGATATGGCGGCGATGACCGTCGCCGGCTTGTACACCTTGTCGTCAAGCTCCATATCACGCAGTATAGTCTTCACCAACGATTTGGTGTCGGCGGCATCATATATCGTAAAACTGCTCTTAAACCCTATAAGGTCGGCATTAAGCCGCAGCAATTTTGCAAAGATACTGTGGAATGTCCCCATCCACAGACGTGAGGCCACTGGCTCTCCGACCATCTGTTCGATGCGCTCGCGCATCTCTTTGGCGGCCTTGTTGGTGAATGTAAGAGCCAATATACGCCAAGGCTCATAGCCATGGCGCAGCAGATGCACAATCTTGTATGTGAGCACACGTGTCTTGCCTGACCCTGCGCCGGCTATCACAAGCTGCGGGCCATCATTGTAGACTACGGCGTCGCGCTGCTGGTCATTCAGCTGCAAAAGATAGTCATCCTCCCGGGTCATATTACTTCAAGATTGCCGGCAAGTCGCTGGCGCACTACTTCATATATGATGACTCCGGCCGCTACCGACACATTGAGCGAACCGATATGTCCGAACTGGGGTATGCTTACAAATGTGTCGCATAGCTTGAGCACCTCAGGCGATATGCCCACATCCTCGGCACCCATCACGATGGCTACCGGGCCGGTATAATCGGCCTGTGTATAGTTGATATCGGCTTTCTCCGACGCGGCCACAACCTTGTAGCCGTTATCCTTAAGGAAACGTACTGCTCCGGCAGCGGAACGCTCGCGACATACCGGAATATGAAGCAGCGCACCGGCGGAAGTCTTGACAGCGTCGCCGCCGACACTCACACTTCCACGCTCGGGAATCACTATGGCATCGACTCCGGCGCACTCGCATGTACGGGCTATCGCTCCGAAGTTGCGCACGTCAGTGATGCCGTCAAGCACGACCACAAATGGGAGCACGCCATCCTCATACAATTCCGGCACGACATGGTCGAGACGATGATATGTGACAGCCGAGAGCATAGCAAGCACTCCCTGATGGTTTTTCCTTGTAATGCGGTTGATTCGCTCGACAGGTACACGCTGCACGGGCACACGGCTCTGGCGCAACTTGTCAAGCAGCTCCTTAAGCAGAGCCTCGCCCTGGATATCCTTACGGATAAATACCTTGTCAATCTCTTTTCCGGCCTCAATGGCCTCGATTACGGCGCGTATGCCGAATATATAGTCGGTTGATTCCATTATGTTATTTTTAACTGTTGTTGCTTGCTCTTAATAGAGAGAGTGCGTTGGCGCGGGCGGCAGCGTCGACAGTAGAGCCACTCAGCATTACGGCAATCTCATCGACACGCTGCTCGCTGTCGAGCTGACGTATGTGGGTATGAGTAGCATCATCGTCGTCAAGTTTATACACCTTGTAATGTGCATTGCCCAAAGCCGCCACCTGTGGCAGATGTGTGATAGCCATCACCTGGATAGAGCGTGAGATATCACGCATCATAAGCCCCATACGGTTGGCCACATCGCCCGACACGCCTGTATCAATCTCGTCGAATATAATCGACGGCAACTGCATGCGGCTTGCGATAATGCTCTTCACCGACAACATAAGTCGTGAAATCTCACCGCCCGACGCAGTCGAACCTACAGGCATAAGAGGCTGATTCTTGTTGAACGCGAACTTGAACTCTACAGTATCCATGCCGGTCGGCGACATGTCGCCAGTAGTAATCTCCACATATGCGCGCAGATTCTTCATGCCGAGCGGAGAGGCTGTGTCACACAGCAACTTCTCAAACCGGCGCGCCTCCTCGGTGCGTCGACGTGTAAGCTCGGCGGCAATCTCTTTGGCCGAAGCCTTGGCACGGCGTGCCTCTTTTTCCAGCTCCTCGATTGTGTACGAACTGTTTTCAAGCGAGGACAGTTTCACTCTGAAATTCTCTCGCAGTTCGATAAGAGCCTCTATGGAACTGACATGATGTTTCGACTGCAAGGAATATATGTCGTTGAGACGCTGCTCGACGGCTTCGAGCTCATCGGGGTCGGCATTTAGGTCGCGGTCGAAATCCGACAGCGTGTCGGCTATGTCGCGCAACTCGATATGGGCGGTATTAAGCCTCTCTACGATATTGTCGGCATCGTCCAGCACCTGTGAAAGCTGCTCGCAATATTCCATAGCATCGCCCAGGAGAGCGATGGCATTGTTTGTGCCGTTGGAAAGCGAGTCAAGGGCTCCCCCAAGGGTCGACTTTATCTCGGTGATGTTGGCGAGCACGTCCCTGTCCTTTTCAAGCTGTTCCTGCTCGCCGGCCTCAAGATTCATGGCATCGAGCTGCTCGAGCTGGAAGCGTGTGAAGTCCTCGTCCTGGCGGTTCTGTTCAATAAGTTTCTTCGTATCGCGCAAACGCTTCAACGCACGCCGGTAGGCTATAAAACGCCGCGAGTAATCCGTCAGCAACTGCTCGTTTCCCGCAAGAGTGTCGATGATGCTAAGCTGAAACTCCGGAGACGCAAGCAGGCGGTTGTTATGCTGGGAATGGATATCGACCAGCAGCATGGCCACATGGGAGAGGAGATCGAGCGTCACCGGTGAGTCGTTGATGAAAGCTCGCGAGCGGCCTGCAGGAGCAATCTCACGGCGCAGGATACAGACATTGTCATCCCACTCGATATCGTTGGCCACACAGTACTCTTTCAGGCGCTTGTAGTCGTGAAGCTCGAAAGTGGCCTCGATTACCGACTTACGGCCGGAATCGCGCACAGCCTTCAAGTCGGCTCTCTCGCCAAGAATAAGCGACAGAGCCCCGAGCATTATCGATTTGCCGGCGCCGGTCTCTCCGGTGATTATGTTCAGCCCATTGTGGAACGTAATATCGACAGTATCGATAAGGGCGTAGTTTGATATATGAAGAGATCTTAACATAACGTTGGGGGTCTTCTGAGTGAGTCGCAGTAGCGCGGCTATTTATTTTTACCCTTCTTTATCATATCCAGGCGCTTTCCCTCGGTAGGATACAGACTGTAGAGCAACTCGTATACACGGTCGCGCTCATCCTGCGGAGCCTTGGAGTAGACATTTACGAGCTCGTCGAGCTTAGCATCCTTGAACATGGATATGCCTACTGACATCGGAGCCACCTTGCTTACATCGGAAAGTATATCAAGCGACTGGGTGATGCGCTGACGTCCTTTGTCGGGACTTACCGACATCTCGTCGAGACCTGTACGATGATAGGCATACAGCATGTCACGCAACTTCTGTGTCGAAGGTTCGGTAAACGCGTTGAGCACCGCCGCACGGTTTTTCGTATCCTCGAATGCTTTCCATCCGCCTTCTCCCGCCGACTGTGCCATCTGCACCACATTTTTGAGCATCTCCCAATACGGGTCACCTCCTCGTGGAGAGAAGCTGTCGAAGTCGATAGCGAGAATCAGGTAGACATAATAGTTGATTATGGCCGTAAGATTGCTCTCCATCGTGTTTTCCGAGAAAATCAGAGGCTCCCCTTGCGAATAGTCAAATTCAATCTTTGTATCCTTGAAGTTGATGAGCGTGGTGGTATAGTTGCTGTTGTATACCGGGCGCGACGACTGTATCTGAAGTTCACCGGTGATACGCGGGTCCTCGTAAGTCTTAACAGTAAGGAAGAGCTTGCACTCTATCTTTTCGTTTGTCGAAAACTGGGCGTTGGTCCACTTGCGGGTATTGATATACTCCGACAAAGCGTCCTGAAGGGTGGAAAACACCGCCGTATTTGTACCTGCCACCTGCGAATAGTCAATCTCGACCTTACAGTTGAGCTCCTGGGCCGCAGCCGACAGCGAGCCTATCGACAGTATGGCCACAGCCAGCACACATCGGAAAATGAGGAGAACACACTTCATATATCAGAGCGTAAGCATTACATCAAGAATATCGGCGGCCACCTCGTGCTTGTCCTTCAGCGGGAACGGTACAGAACGCCCGTCGGCAGTGTATACCGTAATCTTGTTGGTATCTGTCGAGAAACCGGCGCCAGCATCGCGCAGCGAGTTCAAGACCACCATATCGAGATTCTTGGATTTCAGTTTGGATATCGCGTTGTCACCTTCATGGTCAGTTTCCAGGGCAAATCCGACAAGCACCTGTCCGGAACGTTTGCGCTCACCCAGCGTGCGGGCGATGTCGGGATTCTTTACAAGGCGTATCACCGGAGGCTCATTGCCCTCACGCTTTATCTTTGTATCCGACGGATCAGCAGGAGCATAGTCGGCCACTGCGGCACACATGATGGCAGCATCGACATCGGAGAAAACTGACTCACATGCATCAAGCATCTGGCGCGCCGACTCCACACGGACTACTTCGACCGACGGTCCAAAATCATGTCTGATGCTTACGGGCCCACTCACCAGTGTGACTCTGGCGCCACGCGCCGCGGCCTCTTCGGCGAGAGCATATCCCATCTTGCCTGAACTGTAATTGCCGATAAAGCGCACGGGGTCGATGCGTTCATAGGTGGGTCCGGCAGTAATCAGTATGTGCTTTCCGGCAAAATCGCTACTCTGCCCGAAGAAACGGTCAAGCACCTCGACTATGCGTTCAGGCTCTTCCATGCGGCCTTTGCCGGTAAGGTGACTCGCCAGCTCTCCGGCTGTGGCCTCGATTATATGGTTGCCATACGAACGCAGCAACGCAAGATTGCGCGATGTCGACGGATGAGCCATCATATCGAGGTCCATCGCAGGCGCCACGAATATCGGGGCCTTCGACGAGAGATATGTGGTCACGAGCATATTGTCGGCCACACCATTGGCCATTTTGCCGATAGTCGATGCGGTGGCGGGAGCTATGACCATAGCGTCGGCCCACAGTCCGAGATCGACATGGCTGTGCCACTCGCCGGTGTTTGCGGTAAAGAACTCGCTTATAACCGGCTTGCCGCTGAGTGTCGACAATGTGACAGGAGTGATAAACTCTTTTGCATTGGGAGTCATCACCACCTGCACTTCTGCGCCGGCCTTGACCAACAGGCGCAAGAGCATGGCCGACTTGTAGGCGGCGATTCCACCGGTAATGCCGAGAATGATATGCTTACCTTTCAGATTCATTATTTGAGGCGCATTTTTATGGCAGTAATCACCTGTTTTGTATTGGCGGGGAACTCACCCTGCATCATCCAGGAATAATAGCCGATATCGCGGCGGAACACTTCCTCAACTGGCTGTCCCTTGTATTTCCCGAAATTAAACACTTCCGTGCCGGCATCATTGCGAATGATGCGTCCCATGAGGTCCACATTCTTATTCTGTGTCGAGAATTCGGCAAGATACTCGACATCGTTTTTCAGAGTGTCGTAGCAGTCGAGCTGAGCCTTCAACACTTCATATGTAGCACGTGTGTCGGCATTTGCGGAATGGGCTTCAGTAAGATCTTTTCCACAGTAAAATTTGTAGGCGGCGACAAGCGTGCGCTGCTCCATCTTGTGGAATATTGTCTGCACATCGATAAAACGGCGTTTTGACAGGTCGAACGCGATGCCGGCACGCAGGAACTCCTCGGTAAGGAGAGGCACATCGAAGCGGTTGGAATTGAATCCGGCGATATCCGCGTCGGCAAAAAGCTCCATAAGCTCTGCGGCAATCATGCCGAAAGTAGGCGCATCAGCGACATCGGCGTCAGTAATATGATGTATGGCAGTAGCTTCGGCCGGAATGGGCATACCGGGATTTACACGGAGAGTGCGTTCGATCTCCGAGCCGTCGGGCATGACCTTAATAATCGAGATTTCCACGATGCGGTCGCGCATGATGCTCGTGCCGGTGGTCTCGAGGTCGAAAAATACTATCGGGCGTGTAAGTACAAGATTCATTTTTAGAGCTTGTTTAATAATAAATATTACCGTCAGGGCGGTCAATCGTCGAGCATATTTTCGCTTGTGATGAGGGAGTTATGGGGTTTCATAACGACCGAGGCGCAGGCGGAAATATGCCGACGAATGGCCGACGAAAGGTAATTTGGGGCATATCGTTGATATATTTGTGCATTTGTTTCAAATTCAGCAAGAGATTGAGTGATTATAAAATTACCGTTTGCCTCGTATATCTTGGCCGCTTTTCAGCCTGTTCCTCAGTCATGTACATAAAGTACACTCCTTCGTCACATGTCGAAACCCGTCTCAACCCAATCGACCCTGACGGCAACATTTAGTATTAAAGAAGCTCTTAGAATTCAGAACCGAGCTGGGGCAGTG